>CAZLHW010000170.1:0-7900 GCA_964559085.1 uncultured Acidobacteriota bacterium
TGCTGGCCAACAACTACCTGATGCTGTGTGTCGGCTGGGAGGGGGTCGTGCTCTTATCGTAAGTGCTCATAGGATTTTATTTCGACAAGAAGAGCGCCGGCGATGCCGGCAAAAAAGCCTTTATCGTGAACCGCGTCGGCGATGCGGGCTTTATTCTGGGAATGATGCTTGTTTTTGTGCATTTTGGTTCTCTTCGATTCGAGGAGGTTTTTAATAAGGCGGCGGCGCTTCCGGTCCAGACGGGACATGATTTTCTGTTTTGGGCGACCCTGTGCTTCTTTGTCGGCGCCTGCGGCAAAAGCGCGCAAATCCCGCTGTACGTTTGGTTGCCCGACGCCATGGAGGGCCCCACTCCGGTATCCGCCTTAATCCATGCGGCTACCATGGTGACCGCCGGCGTCTATATGGTTTGCCGGAGCAACGCGCTTTACAGCCGCGCCCCTGAAACGTTGATGATCGTGGCGGTGGTGGGGTCTTTGACCGCCGTTTTTGCCGCAACGATCGGTTTTGCCCAGACGGACATCCAGCGGGGCCTTGCCTACTCAACGGGCAGTCAGCTGGGGTACATGTTCGCTGCTCTCGGCGTGGGCGCCTTCGTCGGAGGCATCTTCCATCTGATGACGCACGCGTTCTTCAAAGCGCTTCTCTTCCTGGGATCCGGATCCGTCATCATGGCGATGCATCATGAACAGGATATGATGAAAATGGGGGGGCTACGCAAATACCTGCCGTGGACTTACGGGACCATGCTGGTCGGCACCGTTGCCATCGCCGGTATCCCTCCTTTCGCGGGATTTTTCAGCAAAGACGAAATCCTCTGGCGCGCCTGGAGCAACGGCCACCCGATTATCTGGTTCCTGCTCTGGTGCGGCGCCGGGATGACGGCATTCTATATGTTCCGGCTTCTGTTCCTGACGTTCTGGGGCCAGGAACGGATGGATGCGCACACAAAGCATCACCTGCATGAATCGCCCAAAAACGTGGTCTATCCTCTGGTGGGACTCGCGGCATTATCCACCGTAGGCGGGTTCGTCGGATTTCCGGCCTGGACCGGGATCGCCAATAAGTTTGAGCGTTTCCTCGAGCCCGTGCTCCGCCTTCCGGAGACAACGGAACATGTCGCGCATCATTCCGCGTCACAAGAGCTTCTTTTCACGGCTTTATCCATCGCTGTTGCTCTGGCGGGAATTTATCTGGCCCATCGATTTTATATAGCGCGGCCGGGGACAGCCGATCGGATTACGGACAGGATCCGGGGATTCTACCGTTTGGTGTATCGCAAGTATTACGTCGATGAGTTGTATGATGCCCTTTTTGTCAACCGCGTCAAAGATCTCGGCAATGCATGCTTCTTCCTGGATTCCAAATTCGTAGACGGCGCCGTTAACGGCACGGCCGCTACGACACGGGGAACGGCTACGCTATCCGGCCTGTTTGACAAGTATATTGTGGACGGCCTGGTGAATTTTGTCGGATGGATCAACATGAGGCTGAACCGGGTTGCGACTTCCTTCCAGACGGGCCTCGTGCAGCGCTATGCGCTGGCGGCCGTGGTCGGCATCGTGGTATTCATTCTGATTTTTTACAACGGTTTGCTGGATTATTTATGATTCAGGATTCGAGATTGAGTTTTGGATCTTGAATTAATGGAGTTCGGTGCAATGGAATTTTTCATGAATAACATTCTGAACATAGTCTGCTATATCCCGCTGGCGGGCATGGTTCTCATCATGCTCATGAAGCGGGAGAGCGAAACCGCGATCAAATGGATTGCGAATATTACCGCTTTTGTCGGATTCCTTGTTTCCATTCCGCTCCTGACCTCGTTCAATAATCCGCAATATATAAATCCGAACGGGTTCCGCTTTCTTTATGAGCGCGCCTGGATCCCGCAGATCGGCGCCAGCTACAAGGTCGGAATAGACGGAATCAGCATGCTGCTTGTCCTGCTCACCACGCTGCTTGGTGCGATCGCCATCCTGTCATCCTGGACGGCGATCAAGGAGCGCGTCAAGGAGTATTACGCCTTCATGCTCCTGCTGCAAACGGGGATGCTGGGTGTTTTCATAGCGCTCGACTTTCTTGTCTTTTATGTGTTTTGGGAAATCATGCTCGTACCCATGTACTTCCTGATCGGTGTGTGGGGCGGTCCCAGAAAACTGTATGCGGCCATCAAATTTTTCCTTTATACACTCGCCGGATCGGTGCTCATGCTGGTGGGCATCCTGGCCATCTATTTTTA
Source organism: uncultured Acidobacteriota bacterium (assembly GCA_964559085.1). Lineage (GTDB taxonomy): Bacteria > Acidobacteriota > UBA6911 > UBA6911 > UBA6911 > UBA6911. Next base: position 2,243 of record CAZLHW010000170.1, read on the forward strand.
TCAGCATGAGGTTACCGGCGTTTATTCTTTCGATATTCTCGCATTCCAGAAACTGGGTTTCCCGACGGACTTGCAGTTCTGGGTTTTCCTTGCCTTCTTTGTCGGATTTGCCATAAAAGTTCCCATGTTCCCCTTCCATACGTGGTTGCCTGATGCACACGTGGAAGCCCCGACAGCCGGCTCCGTTATTCTGGCCGGCGTTCTGCTGAAAATGGGAACCTACGGATTTGTGCGGTTTTCTCTCCCGATGTTTCCTTGGGCTACCATGCATTTCCTGCAGCCGATGCTGATTCTGTCGCTGATCGGCATTATCTACGGCGCTCTTGTGGCGATGATGCAGAAAGATATGAAGTCGCTCGTAGCGTATTCGTCCGTCAGCCATCTCGGATTCGTGATGTTGGGAGTATTTGCGGCCACGCCGGTTGCGCTGCAGGGCGGCATCCTGCAAATGATCAACCACGGCATTTCCACGGGGGCGCTCTTCCTCATCGTGGGCATCGTCTACGAACGCCGGCATACACGGCTGATTGCGGATTACGGCGGATTGAGCCACATCATGCCGGTGTATGCCACCGTCTTCCTGATTATGACTCTCAGCTCGATCGGAATGCCCGGGCTCAACGGATTCATCGGGGAATTCTTTATCCTTCAAGGAACATTTGCGGCTCCGGGCCTGTGGATTTACGCGGCTCTTGCCGTGGTCGGCATTGTGCTGGGCGCCGCGTACATGCTCTGGCTTTATCAGCGCGTCATGTTCGGCAAGTTGGAGAACCCGTTGAACAAGGCGTTGCCGGATCTGAATTTGAGAGAGCTGGCGACCTTTGTTCCGCTGATTATTCTGGCCTTCTGGATCGGCATCTATCCGACCTTTTTTACCAAATATCTCGATGAGCCGGTCAACGCCATTGTGGAGCGGGTGCGCGCCGATTATTTCAAGACGAACGTGGCGGCTCTGCCGAAATAGCGGCGGCAAACCTCGTCGCCGGTGCGATCCGAGATGGGCTCAGCGTGTGGCAGCGATCTCTGTTCCTCCGTAATGGAAGGTTCTTACCTCGAGACGGGCGAAGGCCTCTTCTTTGCGGTCAAAGGAATGGAGCATCCGCCGGATCGTTGGATCGCAGTTCTGCGCTATGCGCCCGATCCTGAAAACGGAGAGCGGATAAAAAACGGCGTGCCCTATCGCCGCCTGTATCATTTTGAGGAGCAGCAGCGCCTGATCCGGAAAAAATTCCCGCAATACCTTGCTTATGACAGTGTGTTTCAGGCAACGCTGCAGAGCGTGCCGCGATCTGCCGTAGTGCGCATTTACGATCCGCGAACGAAATTTCAGGAACTCGATGCTGCATGCGAGGTGTCGCCGATTGAGGCGGATGCGCGGGACTTTCTGCGCCTGCTGCAAAAGGAGTCGCGGATTCCGCCCTCCGCCCTTGGAATAACAGGCTCTCTGCTTGCCGGACTCTATACGGAGCATTCGGATCTCGATGTCATTGCCTTCGGAGTCCAATGCTCCAGAAAAGTCCATGAGGCGCTGCGACGGCTCCTGTACACCCGGAGCAATTCGGAACTGCGCCCCCTTGATTCTCAAGGCATGAGGGACCTGTTTGCGCAACGCGTTGTCGACACCCCCATGCCGTATGACGAATTTACAAAACTGGAAGCGCGCAAGGTGAATCAGGGTTTTTTTCGGGAACGGCCGTACTTTATCCGCTTCCTTAAGGACACCGCCGTGTCGTCGGCCGGCTATGGAAGGGTGAACTATACGCCGCTGGGAAAGGCCAGGATTGCAGCCTGCATTTCAGAAGATCACGAAGCAATCTTCACTCCCTGCAGATACCTGTTATCTGAGGTTCGCATTCTGGAAGGCCCTCCGGCAGCAAATCTGAAGGAGATCGTTTCTTACCGCGGAAGGTTCTGCGAGCAGGCCTTCACCGGGGAATCTGTTTATGCTTCAGGCACCCTGGAGCGCCTCGAATTCCGGCAGGGCAAAACATATCACCGCCTGCTTCTGGGAAACAGCCCGGAAGATACCCTGCAGACAGGGCGCAGCGTGATACACTGATTCGCTGTAACAGAAGAACTGCCAGTGCTTCTTTGCGTTCTCTTTGCGTTCCTTGCGTCTTTGCGGTCAGGGCGTATTAATCGCGAAGACGCAAAGAGCTCAAAGGGGGCGCAAATAGGCCCCCGCAAATATTGCGGGGTACCGGACGAGCTGATGGCGACTATGAATGAAAAACGAATTGCCTGGGCAATTACAGGAGCGGGACATGCGCTGAAAGAATGTGTGGAAACGCTCCTGCAGTGTGAGCGCGTCGATGTAGTGCTTTCGCGCGCGGCGGAGGAAGTGCTGCGCATGTACGCCCTGGATACGCATCTGAACGCGGCAGGATTGCGCCTGTATCGCGAACCCGACGCCGGTTCTAGCCTGGTCGCGCGCCTTTATTCCGGCATATACCGGCTTCTTGTCATAGCCCCGGCCACATCGAATTCCGTAGCGAAATTTGTGCACGGCATTTCGGATACCCTGGTCACGAACCTGTTTGCTCAGGCCGGCAAAGCACGAATTCCTATCGTGGTGTATCCGACCGATCTTGCTCCGGAAGTGGACTCCATGGAACCGGGTGGGAGATCCGTAAAAATCTATCCACGCGCGATCGATCTGGAAAACGCTTCCGCGCTTGCAACATTCGCGGGAGTCACGGTTGTGCGCAGCCGAACGGATCTGCAACAACGCCTGGTCTGAATCTCTGGAAGGTTTCAGTGCCCTTTAATGGCCGCCCATCCGCGCAACGCCCGCTCGCGGGCGCGCGCGTGGTCTACGATGGGCGGCGGGTAACCGGATTCGCCGAACTCGGAAATCCAGCGACGCACATAGTCCTGCTTCGGATCGAATTTCCTGGCTTGCGAGGCCGGGTTGAAAATTCGAAAGTAGGGCGCGGCGTCGGCGCCGCACCCGGCCACCCACTGCCAGCCGAGCGTATTGTTGGCAAGATCGGCGTCCACCAGCGTATCCCAAAACCATCGCGCGCCTTCCAGCCAGGGCAGAAGCAGGTCTTTCACCAGGAAGGACCCGGCGATCATGCGTACGCGGTTGTGCATCCAGCCGGTGGCCCACAATTCCCGCATGCCGGCGTCCACAATCGGGAATCCGGTGCGGCCGCGATGCCACGCGTGCAGGGCCCGGGCGTCGTTTCGCCAGGGGAATCGCGCAAATGGTTCGCGCAGAGGCTCCGTCGCCGTATGGGGATAGTGGTAGAGCAGGTGATGCGCAAATTCGCGCCATCCAAGTTGGCGGATGAAAGCCTGCGAGGCCGCGCGGCGCCGCTTTGCACACTCGGCCCAAACCCGGCGGGGTGAAATCTCTCCAAAATGCAGATGGGGCGATAGCCTGGACGTGCCGCAGACGGCCGGCAAATCGCGCTGTTCCGGGTAGTCTCCCAGGGCTTCCGAAACAAACCGGCGCAGCAGCTTCCGGGCGCCTGCTTCTCCCGGTTGCCAGGCGGAACGCAGCCCCGCCGCCCAGTCTAGTGCAGGCTCAAGCTTCAGCTCTTCCAGTGCCAGAGACGGCAGCGGTTGGCTCCGGGAGAATGTCGGTTCCGGCAGGGGCCGGAAATCGGGTGCTGCGGACAAGCATGCGCGCCAGAATGGGGTAAAAATCTGAAACGGCTTCCCCGCGCTGTTCTTTATTTCGGCGGGTTCGAATAATAGCGCCGAATTGAACGTTTCAACCCGGATTCCGTCGGATCGCAGCGCGGTTGCCACATCTGCGTCCCTTTTGCGCAGCGCCGGTTCATAACGGCGGTTCCAGAAAACGGCCTTCGCGCCGCTCTCCCGGATTAGAGATCGCAAAGCTTCCAGCGAAGGGCCGCGCCGGAGAATCAGCGGCATTCCATGGCGCTTTAAATCCGCGCGGAGAGCTTTAAGGGATTGATGGAGCCACCAGCGGCTTGCCGCTCCCGGCGGCCAGTCGCCGTCCTCTTCCGGAGCCCAGATGAAAACAGGAAGAATCGCGCCCTCTTCCCGGGCCGCCGCCAATGCAGGATTATCTGCCAGCCGCAAATCAAGTCGAAACCAGACCAGAGAGGTTGAGTTCATGGCTTCCAATCATAACCCTTAACCATTCTCCAATAGCGGATAAATAATTAGGGATCGCAATCGCTGCCGGAATTCGAAAAATTATCCAATAGCGATTGCGATCCCGATAGCGATTCGGAAAAAGCCCGCCGGGGATCGGTCCGGTTAATAGTTGTCTTCGAATTCGCCTTCACTGCTTATTCTAAAAAGCACGACGGGACAGATATCAGGTATGCCATAGCGATCCAGCGGTATCTCTACCTTATAGTAATCCTGGATTCCCGGAGGATAGTCGACCAGAAGCGAAAAATCTCTGGCATTCCAGCCGCTTCCATCGCAGCCGAGGCACTGAGTGCTTCCCGAGTCTCCGAGGCCGTCGCATACGGGACAGGGATGTTGGATTGGGATATGAATCCGTATCTGACCGCCGCGTCGAGCCTGATCCCGGGTAAGCAAAACTTCCATCGTCATCGTTTGAAAATGCTCCGATTTTTTTGCATGCGGATGGAAGAACTCATTCCAAAGGCTGTCAAATATTTCATCAAAAGAAGGGAAATAGCTGCGAAAGGAAGAGCGGGCGAACACGGTTCCCAGACTGGAAGCCCTTCGCGGATCCAGAAGCGGCTCTACCGTTGGCCGGTTTGGACGCACGGTTATGGGAATATTCCGGCCGGCATGAGTGGATTCGGAACCGGTTTCTTTCAGGCTGCGGTCGTAAGAACTGCGGCTGTCGGGATTCCCCAATATTTCATAGGCTTCCTGGATCCGAAGAAATGGCGCACTGTTTTTGCCGTAATAGTCGGGATGAAACTGCTTTACCCTGCTTCGATAGGCGGACTTTATTTCATCACTCGTCGCAGTAGGCAAGACGCCCAGGACTGCATAGTAGTCTTTTGCCATGACTGCACCCTTTCCGAGATGGTCGTATGTTCTCCTTTCCGTTTTTTTAATCTTGATAATTGCATCGGCTTTGTTTGTCAAGCCGGCCCTGAAAGAATTTAGCCGCATGACGGTTGCCTTTTGGTGTGGAAAAATGCCCGCTTTTTATGCCATTCTCGAATCGGCTGTGTAGATTGTTTGATTGTCCGCGCTGGAATCCCGATTCATTGGAGGGACAGGGCGAATGCCGCGCTATCTTTTTGTAACGGGGAAACTGGCCGCCGCATCTCTCAAGGAAACACTCGAGAAGGTGTCGCCCCTTTTTGATTATGCGATTGCAATCCTGCCGATAACGGTAGCGGCTTTGATGGACACCGCTTTCATTGCGAAGCACTTGGACACTGTCGGCGGCTACGACAGGGTTTATTTGCCCGGTCTATGCAAAGGGGATCCGGCGCTACTGGCGGATACATGGAGTGTCGAGGTTGGGCGCGGCCCCAATAATCTGAAAGATATTCCTTCATTTTTCGGCTCCATTCCCAATCGCGAAGACTATGGGGCCTACAAGGCAAAGATCATTGCGGAGATTGTGGACGCTCATAAAATGAGCCTGACGGACATTCTCGGACGGGCGGACTATTACCGATCCAGCGGGGCAGCCATCAGTGATTGGGGGTGCCCGGTATCGGGGGGGTTTGGGGGATTTGG
>CAZLHW010000171.1:0-7857 GCA_964559085.1 uncultured Acidobacteriota bacterium
ATCGGTGCGGCTTCGGTTTGAGGAAATGTTTTCTTGTCGAACATTTCACGACGCAACCGCTCGGCCTGAATCGCCGAGCGGTAAATGAGCGTGCCCATTCCCGCCTCTTTGCTGAGATCGGACAGTATGTCGAGCTGCTTTTCGGCTCGATCGAGCTCTCCCATGAAGCATAGAAGCTCAAAAAGGAACGTGCGGCGGCGCGCATCGGTTGGATCATTCCGAAGCTCCGCGGACAGCAGTTTTACTGCATCCTCTATCTTTCCTTCCTGATAGAGGTCTTTGGCGTTCATGGGCACCCTCCGCAACAGATAGTATCTTCGGCCGGGAAGGTCGAAAAAGGACGCTTCCAACGGACTCAAGGCTCCGGAACTCTGGAATCCGGCGCCGTTTATTAAAACCCTGAAAGGGCCGGTGCAGGCTGCCTGATCCCGGCCGGAGCTTGTGTCCAACGCGTGCGAACCCGCGCTTACGGCGCCGGCGCATCCTTCAGCCCGGGCTGCGACGCCTTTCATCTTCGGCGCTTACGGCGCCGGCATCAAATTGCTTTGTTCTGCTTCAGATCGTAGCCGGCTTTGATGGCGCCATCCAGGGTGCCATCCGCCTTCTGCGCTCTGTATTCGTATTGAATCTTGGCAAAATTGAGGGAGACCGATTCCGTTTCGAAATCGGCTCCCGCAGAGCCGCCGGTTTGGAAGGAAGACACGAGGCAATCCGAGAGCTTAATGGTTAAAAACTCCTGCTGCTCTTTTCCGGCCTTCCTGCATACCAATGTGGCTTCCGGGATATGTTCTCCGTTGGCGCAAGCAAGCATGAGCTTCGGGCTTGCCTTGTTCACTTTCATAACAAAACTGAAATCCTGCATATTCACCTTGCCGGCGCCGCCGCCTCCTCCTACCGCATGAGTCCCGGACTGAGTCTCGCCCCAGGACCACGAAAGCACGTCGATTTCATTCTTATGCTTGGCATCGAAGCTCTCGCCTTCAATCCCTTTAATTTTCAGAAAATAGTCAACAGCCATGATCGATTCTCCTTTTCATAGGACCGCGCGCGGCAACATGAGATCCGCCCGCCGCGCGCGGAGAAAGTTCTATTTACGAGCGGAGGCAGGCAGATCGGCCACCAGACGCAGCGACACGGTCAGCTCGTCGAGCTGGAAGTGCGGTCGCAGGAAGGCGACCGCACGGTAGGCGCCCGCTTTGCCGGGAATTTCCATGACTTCCACGCGGGCCTCGCGCAGGGGGTATTGCGCTTTGGTCGCAGCGGAAGCGGAGTCATCGGGGGTCACGTAATTGGTGATCCATTTGTTCAGCCAGCGTTCGCACTCCGTGCGGGACGTAAAGCTGCCGATCTTGTCGCGCATCATGGCCTTCAGATAATGCGCGAAGCGGGACGTGGCCATGATGTAAGGCAGCTGCGCGGCGAGGCGGGCGTTGGCATTGGCTGCATCGTTGTCATAAAGCTTCGGTTTGTTGCAGGACTGAACGCTGAAGAAAGCGGCATAGTCCGTTCCTTTGCAATGCACGAGCGGGGCAAAGCCGAGGTCTGCCAACTCTTTCTCACGCCGGTCGGTTATGGGAACCTCCGTGGGGCATTTCATGGCGACATCGCCCGAATCGGTATAGAAATTGTGCACGGGCAAACCGTCGACCAGGCCGCCTCCCTCGACGCCGCGTATGGCGGCGCACCAGCCATAGAGCGCAAAGGCTTTAGTCATGCGGGATGCAAGCGCATAGGCGGCGTTCCCCCAGAGGTACTTGGAATGATCGGCGCCGCTCACGTGCTCTTCAAAGTTGAAACCCTCCACCGGCTTCGTTTCTTTGCCGTAAGGCAGGCGCATCAGAATTCGCGGACAGGTCAGCGCCACATAGCGCGAATCCTCCGAGGCGCGGAAGGATTTCCATTTGGCATATTCGGTCGTGTCGAAAATCTTGCCCAGGTCGCGCGGAGCATCCAGCTGCGTGAAGCTTTCGAGGTTGAACATGTCCGGCGAGGCGGCGGAAAGGAAGGGGGCGTGGGCTGCCGCGGCGACGTTGGAAATCTTTTCCAGAAGCTCGATGTCTTCAGGGCTGCGGCCGAACTCGTAATCGCCGACAATGCCGGCAAACGGCGCACCGCCGAAGATCCCGAACTCTTCTTCGTAAACCTTCTTAAACAGCGCGCTCTGGTCGAACTCCGGCGCCCGCTGCAGATCGCGCAGCAGTTCCTTTTTGGAAACGTTCAGGACTTTGATTTTCAGGTTGGAGCTGGTTTCGCTCTGATCCAGCAGATACTTCAATCCGCGCCAGGAGGCTTCCAGCTTCTGGAACTGCTCATGGTGAAGGATTTCGTTGAGCTGAATGGAAATGAGATGATCGATCTGCGCGATGCGGGCATTGATCATTGCCTCCGCATCTTTGGAGACGGTCATGGCGCCTTCAAGCACCTGATTGACAAATTCCGCTACCAGATTTTTTCCGCGTTCGCGGCCGGCGACGTCTTTGGCGAAACGGCCTTCTTCGACGATCTGATCCAGGACGCTCTTTTCAAGGACTGTCTCGGCGGGCGCTGCTTGGGATTTCTGTTTTTCGTCGCTCATTTATCGCCTCCTTCGCCCTTGCCCAGCTCGGATTTCAGCTTGTCCAGTTTCTCACTGTTGCTCACGGCTTCGAGCAGGAGCTCCTCCAATTTGTCGTTGCCCTGCAAGGACCCGCGCAGATCCGAAAGCTTGGTGCGGAGATCGAGCATTTCTTTGAGAGGCTTGACCTGGCGGGCGACTTGCTCCGGTTCGAAATCTTCCATGCTTTTGAAATGCAGGTCGACTTTCAGCTGTCCTGCGTCGGGATCCTCGCTCAACTTATTTTCGACCGAGAATGCCAGATGCGGCTTCATACCCTCCAGAACGCTGTCAAAGTTGTCCGGAGTGATTTCCACGAACTTCCGCTCTTTGAGCTTGGGCAGCGGCTGTTCCGGTTGACCCGTGAAATCGCCGAGCACGCCCATCACAAACGGAAGCTCTTTCACCTCGATGGAATCGCCGGTTTCCACATCATACGTGACATGGACTCGCGGCGGACGGACCCGATCGAGTTTGTGTTGTGTGCTTTTATTTGCCATTGCCATCCCCTTTCACTTTTAGAACCTATTGGAATATGGCGACTCCCGCGCAACAATGGCGCAGAAGTCCTCATGAGCGAATCAACACGAATACTCCCAAATCAATTCAAAGGACCGCAACTAGAGTCAGGGATCAAGATTCCACGGGAACACGCCTCATCCGAATCAATCCGGCGCCTTCGCCCTTCGCATCTGTTTGGTTATTCCGAGTCAGCGGTACCCGGAATCCTCAATCTGCTTCATAAAACCGTAATCTTAAGTAGAATCGCGAGTTAAGTATAAAAGCGAATCGCAAATGCAGTCAAGTTATATCCCGGCTTTTGTTGAGGTTTCGCGAGGCTTTAGGCCCTTGCATCTTTGCGCTTGCGGTTTGTTTGCAGCGAAGGAGCGGAGGCCCCAAAATGAGCCGGGATCAAAATCTTTGCCAAATTGGAATAGTTCTGCTAGTTTGAGACTTGATGAACCAACTCCAGCCTGTGATTTGGACAAAGGGAACATTTCTCGGTCCGCAGCATCTGCAGATCCAGGATCGTTTTCTGGAAAGTTCACTCCGGTTCCGGCTGCAGTCTCTGATCTCGAACCCCTGGGGTTTTCTGAAAATCCAAGTGAAGCAGGAAGCGCTGGCAGCCGGCGAATTTGCTCTTGCTGAAGCCGCCGGCATTTTTCCGGACGGGCTGCTGTTCGATTTCCCGTCTTCGGATCCGGAGCCGCCATCGATTCCGCTCAAGGATGCCATCGGCCCGGATCAGGATGCGGTGGACGTATATTTGGCGATTCCCAACTACCGCCAGGCGGGATTGAATGTTTCGATTGCGGAAAAAAAAGCGGATACGCGCTACCTGGCCGATGTGATTTCCGTTCGGGATGAAAACTCCGGCCGAGGAGAAAAGGCGGTTCAGGTGGCACGCAAAAATTACCGCTACCTGACGGGAAACGATTCCCGCCAGGAATGCTCTTCCATGTGCGTAGCCCGCGTGCGCCGAACCGAGGCCGGAATTTTCCAGCTGGATCCTCAGTTCATACCGCCGTTGCTGGATTTCTCCGCCAGCGATTATCTATGCACCATTGCTCGCAGGCTTGTGGAAATTCTGGCAGCCAAAAGCAGCATTCTATCCGGCGTACGTCGGCAAAAAAATCTCAGCCTGGCGGATTTCGGGACGGCCGACATCGCCCAGTTCTGGCTGCTTTATTCGGTCAACAGCCATTTCCCCGAATTCAATCATCTGTTCGAGACGCGACACGGTCATCCGGAGCGATTGTACCAGGCAATGCTGTCGCTGGCAGGTTGCCTGACAACGTTTTCTCCCAAGATCAATCCGCGCGATCTTCCGGTTTACCGGCATGACAATCCCACGGAATGTTTTGCAACGCTGGATGAAATCGTGCGAACGCTGCTGGAAACCGTGGTGCCAAGCAACTTTGTTTCGCTCCCGCTTAAACTGGTGCAGCCGGCAATCTATGCAACGGCGCTGGCGGATGACAAGTACCTTTCAGGAACCCGCTTGTACCTCGCTGTTTCCGCAGAAATGAGCCAGGCTGATCTTATTTCCAAGGCGCCCTACTTGTTGAAAGTCTGTTCTGCGAACCATATCGAGCATCTGGTGCGGCAGGCGCTGCCGGGAGCCGCCCTGACGCACGTGCCGAAACCGCCGGGAGCCATTCCGGTAAAGCTAAATCATCAATACTTCAGCATTAACCAGTCGGGCGTAGCCTGGGAAGCTGTCGTGCGCGCGCGAAATCTGGCAGTCTACGTCCCCGCAGATTTCCCATCCCCGCAGCTGGAGCTGATTATTCTGCTGCCCGAGGCGGTCTGAAGCCTTCGACCTCAACAAATCCGCCGGAAACAAGCGTCGCCACGGCGCGCGCAAACTCTCCGGGAGGCGTAGTCTGCGGCAGCACGTCGTTCTCTATAAGAATTCTCAGAACGTCGCGCCCCGTTGCCTTTCCATCGCACTGGGAGAGCATGTGCGCCATCCAGGGCTGGATTCGGCACTCCATGTTGAAAGGATACCCCGTTTGCAGCGTGTAGGACGATGGATTCCAGCGGCCGCGATCGAGGCGGTGCAGTACGACAAAGTCGGTTTGTGGCGCCGCATGCAGGGGAGAATCGAGAATGAGCGCGGCCGATTCCTCTTCAAGCGCCGCGGATTCCCATTGAAAGAGCCACTCCCAGGGCGAACGCCGAACCGACGGCGCGACCTGGCGGCGCAGAGTGAAAGTCCGACGCGCTCCGGAGCGTTTTTGGATACAGATAAAACCATAGACGAGGGATGTGATCGCCAGCTCTTTAAACAATTGCCTCCAGACACCCGCCTCCTCCCGGGTGCGGAACGTTTCCCTGTTGGAGCGCAGGGCGAATTCCCGGGGGTCGATTTCCCTGTGAACCAATAGGGCCACGTCAAAGTCCCGCTCGCGCTCCCCAAGCCATTCGCGGATACGCTGTTCAAACGGCCGGTCGGCGCGGTCGCTCCCCATGGTGAGCGCCATGAACACGCCTCGATCCTTGAGGTGATCGGGCAGCCCTTCCACAATGCGGTGGATGATCTCCTCGCCGTCGCGCCCGCCGCTGAAAAAGACCCACTTTGGCTGAAGCGTGGGAACATACGGCGGATGGGCGGAAATGGCGTCGAAATGCATGCCTCCCAGGCTCTGATAAAGATCGCTCGTTATTGCTTGAACATTTCCAATACCATTGAGCAGCCGGTTAAATTCTGCGAAGCGTGTGGACCGTTCGGAAATATCGCCGGACCACGCCTGTTCTGCGCCGCGTCTGGCGGCAAAGAGAGCCCCGATTCCGGTTCCGCCGCAAAGGTCCAGAAACAGCCCTCGGGTGCGTTGCGGCAAATGGCTCAGGAACAGACGGGTATTGGGAATGAAGGCGGGGTAAACCACGTCCTCGGGCCACCTGAATTTGGAACCGTCATAGGACCTCCAGCGATCGGAAATGATATAAAGATCCTCTACCGGGTAGAGCGCAACGGTTGCATGGCACCGGGATGTCTCCGCGCTGCATTTCAATAATCCCATTCCTTCCAGAAGATCAAGATTGGCGGCGCCGAGCATGGTCTGCGCGGAATGAAGATCGGCCGCATCTCCCGCAAGGAAAAGCTCCGCCAGAAAATCCGCCGGCGATTCCGGGGCAGGTGCCGGAACGCGTTTCTGCCGATCCATTTCGAAGTCTTCAGCCCGCTCCAGACCATAGCGCCTGCAAAGGGAATCGTCGCTATACCCCGAAGCGCGAAGGAATTCCCGAAGCGCGTCAAATTGCCGGCTGCGCCCCAACGCTTCCAAATCAACATCCGGAGTCTTCATCATCTTTTCGCGATCAGGATGACGGCGATTGCGGCAAGCAGAAGCACAATAACGCCGATCAGGATCGGTACCAGCAGCGAATTCTGTTTCGCCTGCACGGGGGATTCCGGCGCGAGGACAGGCGGCGGGGGAGCGATCGGTTCCGTCGGGATCGGTTGGCTGCCGAACATGCGCGTGTATTCTCCCGGACCGCTGACCGGAGGCGGTGAGGCAGGGGAAGGCGACGGGAGCGTGTCCGGAGGTGGAGTCACAGGAGAGGTTTTGCCGAATACGCGTGTGAAATCCCCGGGCGGCGGCGAGAATGCAGGCGGCGCAGCCAGAGAGGAAGCGCTGTCGGCCTGCTTCGATTCGACGGACGGCGTGGAAGAGGATTGGCGAAAAATTCCCGTAACCGTGGAAGGAGAGACGCCCGGACGGTCGCCGCTTCCGAAAATTCGGTCAAAATCGCCCTGGGTTTCAGGGCTGGGCGGCATCGATGCCGATCCCGCCGGAGCCGCAGCGGCTGCATTGAAAAACCGTGTGAACTCTCCGGGTTCCAGAGTCGCTTTCGGCGTGGCCTCTTCTTTCTTATCTCCGATAGGGGCCGCGGCCGCCTGGAACATACGCGTGAACTCTCCCGGGGCGGATTGCACCGGCGGAGAGTCTGGAGGCGGGGCCGCATCAGGAACAGATTCTCCAATGGGGCTCGCGGGCGCCTGAAACATCCGGGTGAAAGATCCCTGCGCAGGCCGAACCTCTTCTTTCACAGGTTTTGTGTCCGAAATGAGAGACTCATCGGAACCTTTCTCTGAACTGCCTGGAGCGGATTGAAGCGAGGGCGGAATACGCCAGATCCCTGCTCTCGTGAACTCCTCCGGCTTGTGTTCCGGCTGCGGCGGCGCCGATTTCTGCCGGGAGAACCAGTTTTTGAGCTCTGCAAGGGAAAGCCGCTGCTCCATAACAACATAATCAGTTCCGCGATTATCCCCGACTTCAATGAGGCCCGGCAGCTGCCCTGGATCGGCGGTACGCAGCTGCCGGAGCAACTCTGCGTGCATCTGAGCCTGCTCGCCCACAAAGAGAAATACGGTTACGGTTTTCCCCGTTGAAATCTGGCGCGCGGCAAAAGTTTTAACCCCCTCATCGCCGGTAAGCTCGAGAAGCTGATAGCTGTCGTCAAAGCTCATCTGGTAGCTCCGTTTTCCCCCATCATGTCACAACCCGAACAGGGGATCAATATCGGCGAGAAGGCATGCGCGTCAAGCTGGAAGCGTGTCCGAGAATTAGGAAATGTCGCGCGCAGCGAGGCCCTGGAACCCGGGGTGGCGGACGCCATTGATGCAAGCCCTGAAAGGGCGAAACAGACTGTACCGCCCTGTCAGGTCTGAGAGACCGGTTGGCCGGCAACCCAGGCCTTCGGATGCTCTGCATCCTGCAGCCTGGGCTGCTCTGCCGCGCGCCTGCGGCGCTTAC
>CAZLHW010000172.1:0-970 GCA_964559085.1 uncultured Acidobacteriota bacterium
GACCTACGGTCCCCTGTTCCTAAGTCTCTTCACAGAATCGTTTCAAGATCACGACGTTGTTCTGGCCGCCGAAACCGAACGAATCCTTCATCACCGTATTGACGGTCATCGTACGTGGCGCATTCGGCACATAGTCCAAGTCGAGTCTGGGGTCGGGATCGTGCAGATTCATCGTGGGGGGCACGATCCCGTTGCGGATCGCCAGGACCGAAGCAATGATCTCGGCCGCGCCCGCCGCGCCGATCAGATGCCCCAACATGCTTTTGATGCTGCTGACGGCGATCTGCTTGGCCTTGTCTTTGAACACTGTTTTGATGGCCAGCGTTTCGATAGAGTCGTTTTCCACCGTGCTGGTTCCATGGGTATTGATGTAATCGATATCCGCAGGCGTCAGGCCTGCATCCGTCAACGCGGCCCACATCGCTTGGACCGCGCCTCGGCCTTCCTCGTGCATATCCGTTACACGGAAGGCGTCGGAACTGCACCCATATCCGGCGACCTCCGCCAGGATGGGAACGCCTCGCCTGCGGGCGCTGGCGAACGATTCCAGAATCAGGATGGCAGCGCCTTCGCCGATGACAAAACCATCTCGGCTCGCGCTGAACGGGCGGGAGGCCGTCTCGGGACTGTCGTTTCGCTGCGACAGGGCGGTCAACAGGTTGAAACCGGTGATGCCCAGAGGGTGGATCATCGAGTGGGTCCCGCCGGCGATCATGATGTCGGCGTCGCCGCGACGGATGAGCATCATGGCTTCGCCCACCGCCTGCGTGCTGGCGGCACAGGCGGTCAGACAACTTCGGACCGGCCCTCGGGCTCCCGTGAGCATGGCGGTATGTCCGGCGGCCATGTTGGGTTCCTGTTCGAGTTCCCGCACAGCGGTCATTCGTTCCATCGCGACGCGGATGCTCCGGGGCCAGATCATCCGTTGTTGTTCGGCATCCCAGCCGGCAATGATGCTGGCGAAGAAGGA
>CAZLHW010000172.1:980-4705 GCA_964559085.1 uncultured Acidobacteriota bacterium
TCGTGCGTCTCTACCTCGTGCCGGGGGTGTTGCCAGGCGTGGGCCGCGTCGCCGATGACAAATCCGGAACCACGACTGCATCCTTCGTGCAGTTCGGGACGTCGGATCTGCCGGCGGAAATCATACCCTTTCACCTCGGCGTCGAACGTTGTGGGGAACGTCGAGGCATCGAAGATCGTTGTCCGATTGGCGCCGCTGCGGCCGGACAGGAGCCCCTCCCAGAAAGAAGCCACGTCGTGGCCGAGCGGACAAACGATGCCCATCCCTGTGATCACGACTCGTTCGCGTATTTGGGACATCTTCATCTAGGGTTTTGCGTCTCCCTCAAAGGATTTCAGGACCACCGCGGCGGTTTGGCCGCCGAAAGTGTGGCTGCAACACAAAGCGTGACGGATCGAGCCTTCGCGGCGTTCCGTCAGGATATTCAGATTGCATCCGTCGGCCGGTCGCGTGAAGTTTCTCGCCGGCGGGATCAGACGCTCGTTCATGGCCCGCACCGCGGCGATGACATCCAGCGCCCCGGCCGCGGCCCCCGTCGTGCTCAATTGGCTCTTGGTCGGCCATACCGCAATGCGATGAACCGCCGCGCCCAGCGCGGCTTCGAGCCCCCTCGCTTCGGCCAAATCATCATGCGGCACACCGGTTCCATGCGGTACGATCAAATCCAGATCGTCGGCCTCGATGCCGGCATCGGAGATCGCTTTCTCGACGGCGATCCGGATTCCGGTTCCCTCCGGTTCCATCTCCACATACGGCGTGTGAATGCTGTGGCTCTGGCCGATTCCGGCGATTTCCGCCAGGATTCTCGCCCCGCGGGCTTTGGCGTGATCGAGGTTCTCCAGAACCAGAATACCGCCTCCCTCGCCGAAGACCGCGCCGGCGGCGTTGGCGTCAAACGGTCTGCATGCACTCGGGCCCGCGTCGTTTCGATTCGTCACCACCCGTTTGAGCAGGTTCTGCCGGACCATGATCATCATGTTGACCTTTGCCTCGGCGCCGCCGGCCAGAGCGATGTCGGCGTCGCCGCGGGCGATGATCTGGGCCGCTTCGCCGATCGCCAGGTGGGCCGAAGCCTCGGCACAGGTGATGGTGTTGCTCGGACCCTGAATATCGTGGATGATCCCAATGTGGCAGGCCAGCATATTGGGCAGGTACTTCAGCAGCCACAAAGGAGTGATCTGTCGGATTCCATCGGCACCCCACTTGCGGATGTCGAACCGCCCGTCCACGACGCTGGCGGCGGTCGCAGGACCCAGTTCCTCCAGGTCGCAACTGATCATTCCTGCGCCCATGTTGATCGCGAATCGCGTGGGCTCGACGTTTACCTTCTCCGGATCGATTCCCTTGGTGATCAGACCGCTGGTGGTCACCGCCTCCTTGGCTGCGATGACGGACAGCTCGATGTCCCGACACATCAGCTTGGTCGCTTTTCGATGGGCCTTGGGGACGTGATCCTGGATGCGATAGAGGGGGACCTCGCCTCCCAGTTCGCAGGGAAGACCGGTGGGGTCGAAGGCTTTGATCCGGGCGATGCCACACCGGCCGGCCGTCAGGCCGGCCCACATTTCATCGACGGTCAGCCCCAGGGGACTGACGGCCCCCAATCCGGTGATGACGACGCGAACCGATGTCATACCGTGGACTCCCTTTTCTGCGGCTCCGGTCGGACATGGCTGAGGGCGACATCCCGCAGGAGGGATGTGAACAGGCCTGTGAACACGAAATTCTCTTGGGGGAATTTCTTGCCTGCCAAGTTCTGGTCGACATGGCTAAACATCAGATCGATCTCGGCGATCAACTGGTCCGCTCGCGTGATCCGACCGCTTGTGGTCGCCGCTTCGGGCGTGATCGATTCCATCCGAGCCTCGATTCGAAGGCTGTCGCCCGGGACGACATAGTCGAAGAAGACCGCCTTGCTGACCTTGGCCAGAATGACCTTTTCCTGGAAGTTGCGGGCCTCGCCGACAAGAATGCCGCCCGTTTGGGCCATGGCCTCGACCATCAGGCATTCCGGCATGATGGGAAAGCCGGGGATGTTGTCGTGCAGGTGTTCTTCCGCCATGGAGACGTTTTTGACGGACACCGCACGGCGTCCGCTGTCGAATTCGACGAACTTGTCGATCCAGATCCAACGCATGCTGCAGTCCGGTCCGTCCTTACGCCGCGTTCAGGCGGGTTGCGACATAGTTGACGATGGCATTGACCGTGAACAGATCCGCCAGCTTGTTGATGTCGGGGTTCTTTTCAAACTCGCTCAGATCTGTGTGCGGAACCCTCGCCCTCAGTTCCGCAAGCCCTTTTTCTGTGAGCTTTCCGTTGCTGACCAGGTCGGCATTGTTGAGCAGTCCTTCCACTGGGAACAGTTCTTCTCGCGGCACTTTCATTCCGAACGCTTTCTCCAGGCGGAACACGATGTCCAGGAAATCGATGCTCTCGGCCCCCAAATCGCCCATGAGCGTAGCGTCGGCCGTAACTTCTTCAGGGTCCACCCCCAACGCGTCCACGAGGACTTCCTGAACCTTTTGGAAAATTTGATCCCGACTCATGGTCATGGTTGTTGCTACCTCCGGTCAGTTCCTTCTGGTAATCATTTCTTACTACTTCGATCAGCACTGCTGCATGAGCAGGCTAAAGCGTTTTTTCATCGCTTCAATTATCTGAGCGTCCACGGCCGCCATCGCGGAACCGCGGTCCGCCAAGTTGAAATGCCTCAGGCCGAACTTGGCTTCGAGGATCTTTTCTCCGTCGGCGATCCCGCAGCCGGTAAAGCTGCTGACGTTTTCCTCAATGGCTTTGGCCTGCACCGTGTATTCGATCCGAGACCCCGGGGCCAAGAAGCTCTTGTATTTCACGTTGCGGGCCTCCTGCAGCAGGATCATGCTGTGGGCAAATCCCTCGGTTTTGCGGACCAGCCAACTTGCGGACTCTACAAGCCCCTGCAACAACAGCACCCCCGGCAGGACGGGAAACGTAGGGAAATGATCCCCCAGGTACTCCTCGGCCAACGAGACGCACTTGGCTGCGGTTATTGTCTTGCCTTCTTCCAGCGAAACAATCTTATCTATTAATATGAATCTCATGAAACCCTAGGTTAGCGAACTTAAACCGGCGTCATTGTAGTGGCTGCCGTTCGTTTTTCCACAGTTTTTTCGTTTTTTGCGCCGGACGGCAAACCCAATTCGGGTACGAACATCGTTGAAATCGCGTAAACCCTACAGTATCCTCAGGCTCATGAAAGTTCGCAACGCTAGAATCCCGGACGCAAGGTCGATCTGCTCGCTGATCAACTTCTATGCCGAGCACGACAAAATGTTGTTTCGATCCATGGCGGAGATCTACGAGAATCTCCAGACATTTTTTGTGGCCGAATGGGACAATCGGGTCATCGGCTGCTGCGCGTTGGAGGTGATCTGGTCCGATTTGGCCGAGATCAAGTCGCTGGCGGTCGCCTCGGAGGAACGCGGCAAGGGAGTCGGCAAGGCACTGGTCAAAGCGGCCCTGGACCAGGCGCGGGTCCTCGGGGTTCCGCGGGTCTTCGCGCTGACCCTGGAACCCGGGTTTTTTGAGCGGCTGGGGTTCACTGTCGTGAAGAAGGAGGAACTGCCGATGAAGGTCTGGAGCGACTGCGCCCGCTGTCCAAAACAGGACGAATGCGACGAAACCGCCGTGATTCTCGCCATTCCCCCGGCGGTTGAATGTCTCGGAAGTATCTACCAGCCTGCGGG
>CAZLHW010000172.1:4734-5078 GCA_964559085.1 uncultured Acidobacteriota bacterium
CCAACGATATAGGTTATGGCGTATAACGCCCCTGTCAGAACATATCGGAAGGGCACTACACTGTCTTCATAGATGGCATCGCTGATCCAGAAGACCTGCAGGTTCGGGACGAGATATCGACCGGCCTGGGCCCACAGATGCGTGTCGGCGTATCGGCCGAATACCCAATCGCTGATCAGTCCCAGCAGGAATACGCCGATGCAGGCGGAAAGGGTGACGATGACGTTGAAGCGGGAGGAGATGGCGACTGCGATGGCAGCGATCACCATTGCCGCCAGAAACAACCCGCTCGCCGCATAGATGTCGAGACGGTCAAACCCATTTTTGGCCTGGTTGAAATCCCC
>CAZLHW010000172.1:5088-7837 GCA_964559085.1 uncultured Acidobacteriota bacterium
CTCAATGAAGGCTACCAACACCATGGCCAAAGTGGCCAAGATCGCGCCGACCACCACTGCGGGGGAAGTGAATTTCCATTCGTAGGCATAATTGAAGAAAGCGCTGAGCAGGACTGTCGCCACAGCGACTGTGGTCGCTGAGCCGATGACGGTCCAGTCATGGGTGTCGCTGGCGGTCGAGAGGACCCCATGTCGGATGGTCATCAGCACGCCGATGGTGCAAAGGTAATGCGCCAAAGCGACGGCCCCAACCACCCCCAGAAACTTGGCCAGGACAAATATGGGACGTTGGACGGGCTTGGTCAGCACTGTGAGGATCGTCTTGTTCTCCATTTCGATCGAGACGGCGCCGGAAGCGGAAAAGATCGCCACGAACAAACTCGTCAGAAACAACGTAGACAGCCCCAGTTCTCGCAGCAGTTTGTTGTCGTCGTCCATGGTGTACATCGAGAGCGCCGGGCTCAGAAGGAACAGGAGCAAAGCTGCTGCAATGATGACGGCGTAGCCGGGTTGGCGAAGGGTTTCGACGAAAGTATTCTTGGCGTTAGTGAGCAGTTTCGAAATCAGTCACCCACGGGAGTGCCAGCCTGCGGCCCGTTGCTTTCGACACCAGATTGTGACGCGTTTTTTCACGATTGCCTCTACACGAGAGTCGGTTTTGGTGTTATAGTACCAAATTCCCTTTTTGTAAAGGATCTGGTCCCGTACCCGGTACTACTGGATAAGCAGGATTTTGGTTCACTGCTGGAGCTGAATCGCCAATGACTGTATCGTCGAAACGCCCCGAACAGGTCGCTTGGGTCTCGTTGGTTCTCAGTCTGGTCTTTTTCGGCATCGCGTTCTTCCTGGGCCGCTGGAGCGGGTTCTATGCTCTGTCGGCCGTCGGGTGGCACTCGCTCGGTGCGGCCGTGATCTGGCTGGTTCTGGCCATCCAATTCCACCAAAGAAGTCTGGCCGAGCAGGAAAAGCTCGACATGACTCAGTTGGCTCGGGAGAAGACCTCCGCCACGATCTTCCAAAAGGGAGAGACCGTCGCGTTGTTGGCGGCCGCCCAGCGTCGCCTCGACGTTCTGGAGAAATGGTTTATCCCGGTCTTCGCCGGATTGATCGCGGTCTACGAAATCGGAATCGGCCTCTATTTGTTCAAGGGCATTCCTTCGGCCGGCGAGGTCAAGACCCAGCAGCCGCTGATTTGTGCGATCGTCGCTACCGCCATCGCGTTCGTAAGCTTTCTCCTGTCGCGGTACGCCACCGGGATGTCGGCCGAGCTGCGCTGGAAACCGTTGCGGGCCGGCGGCAGTTTTTTCCTGGGGCTTGCGGTCCTGTGCTTTGTGCTGGCGATCGCCCTGGCTCTGCTGCATTTTCAGATCTCCCCCCTGATCACCATCGTCAACTACGCAATCCCGATCCTGCTGATCGTCCTGGGCGCCGAGACAACCCTGAACCTGATTTTCGACATGTACCGGCCGCACCTCAAAGGCCAGTACAGTCGGGCGGCCTTCGACAGCCGATTGTTGGGCATCATCAACGAACCCGGCGGCATCTTCCGCAGCGTAGCCGCGGCGATGGACTACCAGTTCGGATTCCAGGTGTCCCAGACTTGGTTTTACAAACTGTTGGAGAAGGCGATCGTACCGCTGATTCTTTTCTCGGCGGCGACGCTCTATCTGGCCAGTTGCATTGTGGTCGTCGGTCCGAACGAGGAAGGGATCGTCGAGCGGTTTGGCAGGCCGACCACCGCCGACGGTGATGTGCGTCACATCGGACCGGGGTTGCACTTCAAATTGCCTTGGCCGATCGACATCGCATATCTGCATCCCACCGGTCTGGTGATGGAACTGCACATCGGGTATGTGCCCAAGGTGGACGCCAACGGAGTTCCAATTCCCGAAACGAGGCTTTTGTGGGGGCAGACTCATTACGCACAGGAGCACGACCTGATGGAGGCGGCCAGGTTCACGCCTGCGGATCTCACGGAAGACGCCGCCGAAGGCGCGGGCCCGGTCAGCTTGGTGAAGGTCAACATGCCGGTTCAGTACCGGATCAAGGACCTTCTGGCCTATGTGTACGGCCACAGCGATCCGGGCAAACTTCTGGAGGGGATCTGTTATCGGGAATTGGCGCGTCTGGCTTCTACGGCGAATGTTGAGGTCGAAGGCGGGGGGGAACAGCACCTCCTGGGCGGGGGCCGGACCAATGCCAAGCAGATGCTGCCTGCGCGAATCCAGCGGGCCGCCGACGACGAAGGTCTTGGCGTGGAGATCACTTTTGTCGGGTTGCAGGGCATTCACCCTCCGGCCGAGGTGGTGCCGGATTTCCAGGCGGTCGTGGGCGCCGTGCAGGACAAGCAGGCGCTGGTGCTGGCCGCCGAGGCCGAGCGGAATCGAAATCTGACAACTCTGGCGGGTTCCGTCGCGCGAGCGTACCGGCTGGCAGCGTTGGCCTCCCAGTACCAGGAAGCCCAGCGAAAAGGCCATTCCGAGGAAGACAAACGACTGGGCGAGCAGTTCGACGCGGCGCTTCTCAACGAATCCCGCGGACACATCTTCCGGATTCTCAGCGACCCCCAGAGCTACCGTTTCCGCCAGGCGACGCTGGCGGAGGCGACGGGCAAGCGGTTCGCCGGCCAGATCCAGGCCTATTGTGCCTCGCCGGAGATCTACAAGTGCGAACAACGGGCGGTGGTGCTCGAAGAGGCGATGAAGAACATTCGCAAGTATGTCGTGGCCGGCGATCCGAAAGACCGCCA
>CAZLHW010000173.1:0-7796 GCA_964559085.1 uncultured Acidobacteriota bacterium
AAGGGATCCCTGATTCTGCGCATGTCGCAAGGCTTTGGCGCGGCCCTCAGAACGACATCCCGCTCGATATAATCCGATCTTTTCAGGAAGTCCGCCAAACCGGCCATGGCGTCCAGATCTCTGGGGCCGCGTCCAGCCGTGTCGATCAATATGTAATCCCTTTGACTGTTTTCCTCGATCGCGCGGGGCAGCTCGGAGACGTCTTCCACGTACCGGAATGGAATGCCCATGAGTCCGGCATACGAGCGCAGCTGTTCCACGGCGCCGATGCGATATCCATCCATCGTCATCAATACAACCTTCTTTTTTTTCTGAAGCGCAAGGCGGGCCGCAAGCTTTGCGATGGACGTGGTCTTGCCGACTCCCGTAGGACCGACAAAGGCAACCACTCTCTTCTGCGGCATTCCATTCTGATTGGAAGGAATGGCAACCAGATCCAGCACGGCCTGGCCGAGAGACCGCACGATTGCGGGACGGCTGCGACGCTGGGCGCTGGTAAGATTGTCCAGCGCCGTAACCAGCAGCTCGCGCGCCAGCGAATCCTCTATGCCGCTGTCCACAAGTTCCTGAAAAACGGCGAGCGGAATGCGCCCTTTAAACGGCAGTTCCCTGTCCGGAAGAACCTCAGCCTGGATTGTCTCGCCCCGAACACCGGTTTTCTTCACAGCCCTTTTGCTTTTGGCCGCAGAAGGCGCAGCCTTTCCAGCCAGCTTGGCAGGCGTATAGGTTTCCGCAATCGCCTCCTTGAGCGGGGGTTCGCAGACCTCCGGTTCCCGGATTGCGGATTCCTCATAGCTGGATCTCGCCTCCGCGCTTGCCGAGAACACATCTATTTCATCCGTGCTGTCGCTGGCGGCAACAACTTCAAATCCGGACGAATTGCCCCAGACGCCGGCGCGGCGCGGTATTTCCTTCGTGGACAGAAGCAGCGCATCCGGACCCAGATGGGCCTTTATCTCCCGCAGTGCCTCAGCCATGGTTTTGGTATAGAAAGTCTTAATTCTCATCCTATGTCACCATCCCTAATGAAAGGACGCGAATGCTTGGAGGTATTTCGCTGTGTGAAAGAATCGCAACATTGGGCAAAAAGCGTTCAAGCAGCTGCCGCACGTACATGCGGATATTGGGCGAACACAGAATAACGGGATTGCCGGCGCTTCCGGCCGTTTCAACAACACGGCGGAATCGTGTCATGATGTCTTTGGCGATTCGCGGTTCCAAAGCAAGATAGGATCCTTGTTCGGAATGCACCACGCCCTCTCCAATACACTTCTCCAGATCCGGGCTGATTGTAAAAACAGGAAGGTCTCCATCCTCGGTCTGATAGGGTTTGCAGATGGACCGCCCGAGAGCCTGACGGCAATATTCGGTCAACAAGCCGGGGTTTTTCGTATAGGCCCCATAATCCGCGAGCGTTTCGAGAATCGTCACGGCATCCCGAATGCTGACTCGTTCCTTCAGCAGGTTTTGCAGAACTTTCTGGACTTCGCCGATGGACAAAACCTTCGGGACGAGATCTTCAACAACCTTGGGATGGGTTTTTGCAACCGTATCCAGGAGAGCCTTGGTTTCCTGGCGGCCGAGAAGTTCATACGCCTGCGATTTGATGATTTCGGTCAAATGCGTCGCGAGGACCGTCGCGGGATCCACCAGCGTATAGCCGGCCAGTTGGGCTCTCTCTCTATCCTGTGCCTTTATCCAACGAGCCTGTAATCCAAAGGCCGGCTCCACGGTGGCCACTCCCCCGATCTCCTCGTGGGCGGTTCCCGGATTGATGGCCAGCAGATGATCCTGAATCAGCTCGCCCTTGGCAATCTGCACGCCTTTAAGAAGGATGGCGTATTGTCTCGGGTTCAACTGCAGGTTGTCGGTAATGTGGACCGGAGGAACCACCAGCCCCAGTTCCAGCGCGATCTGGCGGCGAATCGATTTGATTCTGTCGAGAAAATCGCCCCCCTGGCTTGTATCCACATAGAGAATCACTCCCTAGCCCTTTTCGAAACCCATTAGGTCCACCATCAATAATCCTTCGATTTTGTCTTTTGGCTTTTCCGCTTCCGCTTTTTCCGCTTTGATCTGCGCCATCATCATCTGTTCGCTTTTCACTTCCTTGCGCCTTCGGAAAGCCATAAAACCGGTCAAGGATCCGAGAATGAAAAAGGGTAAAAATGGCAGGCCGGGAATAAGGCCGAAGAAGAAGAGAAAGCCCGAACCGATCGTTAGCGGCATCGGGTTGCGGAACAATTGCACGGTCACGTCTTCGCCAAGGCTGGCTTCGGAGGAGGCGCGCGTTGTGATAATGCCGCCCGCTACCGAAATCAGCAGCGACGGGATTGCCGTTACCAGCCCATCCCCGATCGTCAGGATCGTGAAGCGCTTGGCAGCCTCTGCCAATTCCATGTCAAACTGGATAACGCCGATCAGGAAGCCGCCAATGATGTTGATGATCAGAATGATCATGCTGGCTATCGCATCGCGGGATGTAAACCGGATCGCGCCGTCCATCGCTCCGTAAAATTCCGCTTCTTTCGACACCTGGGCGCGGCGCTCACGCGCCTCGGCTTCGTTTATGAGGCCGGCGTTCAAATCGGCATCGATGCTCATCTGCTTTCCGGGCATGGCATCCAATGTAAAGCGGGCGGTTACCTCAGAAATGCGTACGGCGCCATGATTGATAACCAGATATTGAATGGCCATGAGGACAAGGAAAACGACAATACCGACAAAGTAATTGCCGCCGACTACAAACTGCCCGAAAGATTGGATGACTTTTCCGGCAGCGTCTTCTCCTGTGGCGCCCTGCAGCAGAATCAGCCGCGTGGAAGCGACATTCAGAGAAAGGCGAAACAGCGTGACAATGAGAAGGAGTGACGGGAATACCGAGAAATGCACTGGTTGCAGGATATACATCGAAACCAGCATGATGAGGATGGAAAGCGTTATGTTCAGGCTGATCAGGAGGTCCATGATCATGGTGGGCATCGGCAGCACCATGACAAGCAGGACTCCCATCACTCCAATGGGTATGGTTAAGTGAAATCTGCCGAGAATGCTTGAAAGATTTGGAAGTGCTGTTTTTTCGGCAACGCTCATATCTTTCCGAGATCTCCTGACAGCGGTTCTATCGCTCGGAGATGTCTTTACGCAATTTGCATTCCACGCCTGAAGCCTTTAACTGCGGAATGGGAGAGGCGCTCGGGAATAAAAGGGGGTATTATCGGTATAAAGCGTTTTTCGCCTTGTAGATATAGGCGAGTATTTCGGCAACTGCCTTATACAAATTGCTGGGAATGGATTCTCCAACCTCGACGGTTTTGTAAAGTGTTTGGGCTAGCGGTCTGTTTTCTACCATGGGGACGCCGTGTTCCTGTGCCAACTCCCGTATCTTGAGCGCCAAAAATCCGACACCCTTGGCGACAACTTTGGGCGCATCCATGGAATCCATTTTGTAGGACAAGGCAACCGAATAATGCGTCGGGTTGGTGATGATAACATCGGCCGTGGGGACACTGGCCATCATGCGCTTGCGCGCCATTTCTCTCTGTATTCTCCGAATGCGGCCCTTGGTTATGGGATCCCCTTCCACATCCTTCATCTCTTCCTTGACTTCCTGTTTGGTCATCTTCAATTGCTCCATAAAGCGATAACGCTGGAAGAAATAATCTGCGATCGCCACAATCAGGAGAAAGATGGCCACACGGATGAACACGCCATAGCTGATGGACGCGGTCCAATACAGCAGTTTTCGGGCATCCATGAGCACAAGTCTGGGATACAGCGACAGGTGCTCGCTTATGACTTGATAGCTGATAACGCAAATGACGACGAGGAGCAGTATGCTCTTCACCAGCTCCACCAGCCCGTTTTTTGAAAAGATCTTCTGCAATCCTTTCTGGGGGCTTAGCTTATCAAAGTGCAAGCGGAGAGTCTCGGTTGTAAAAACAAGGCCGCCCTGCGCCACATTGGCAAGTACAGAGCTCGCCATTATGGCCAGCAGGATTGGGCCAACCATTAAAAGAACCCGCGTCGTCCCATGATTCACAACCTCTCGAAGATACTCCATGGTGATTTCGGAGGGCACATGAAAACGAAGCAGCTGCTTCATTGAGAATTCAAGCGTTCCCCAAAGGGTTTGCCCGAAAGCCATAAGCATCAGAAGTCCGCCGAGAAGCACCACGGCCGATGAGACTTCCTTGCTGCGCGCTATCTGCCCTTTTTCGCGCGCTTTCCGGATTCTTCTTGCAGTGGGTTTTTCAGTCCTGTTGTCTTTGCCGCCTGCCATAATCTGCTGCTATCCCATCGCCCGCACAAGTGAAAAAAGTGTTTTGAAAAGCATGGAATAAACACTCTCCAGATAGCGCGGAAGAAAATAAAAGGAAAAGCTCAGGCAGCCGAAGCCCACAAGAATCTTGAGGGGCATACTGACTATGAGGATGTGGATTTGGGGAGCCGCGCGCCCGATGATGCCTATCACAAAATCTGTAATGATCGATACAATCAGGACGGGGCCGGCGATCCTTAATCCAATGACAAAAATCTGACCCGAAAGATAGAGCAACCATTCAATGACGGCACCTTGAATGTGGGCGCCCCCCACCGGGAGCGCGCTAAAACTCTCATGGATAGCCAGAAGAAACCAGTGGTGTCCATTGATCAGCAGAAAAAAAAGCAGGCCTATATAATTCTGAATGAAGGAGAATACGGGAGCCTGGACATTCGTCTGCGGATCGATCTGGTTAATCAGAGAAAAGCCCAGCTGTAGCGAGATTATGCCTCCGGCGAACTGAAAGCCGGCGAAAATGCAGGAGGCGGCAAGCCCCAGCAACACCCCCGAAAGGATTTCCCCTGCGGCCACGCCCACAATGCTGGTTAAACCGAGTTCCGTAGGGATTGCATGGAGAGGCAGAGTGGGGGTCAGGACAAAAGCGGTCACCAGAGCAAAAAGTGCCCGGATCATCATCGGCACGGAATGATTGCTGAAAAAGGGCGCGAACATCATGATGCCGGAGAGGCGCAACAGAACGATCGTGAAGGCGACTATCTCGGTTGTGGAGAGATAAATGGGCGCCATGTATCCCTTTTCTCAAGCACCTGCACTGTGCAGCGAGAGGCGCTCCGCTAATGCGCAAACCGTTCCAGGTGGCCGAACAAGTGCGATGTGAACGCCAAAAGAATGTTCATGATCCAGGGGAACATCAAAAGGAATGCGACAAAAACGGCAACAATCCTCGGAACGAAGGAAAGGGTCATATCCTGGATTGATGTCACCACCTGTGCAATGCTTACCGCAATTCCCACAACAAGCGAAACGATGAGCAGCGGACCGCTGGCCATCAGCGTCACTTCCAGCGAGTCCTTGGCGATTTTAAGGATTAGGTCCTGACTCATTTCCCCTCTCGGCTAGTAAAAGCTCTTCACCAGCGAACCCACCACAAGGTTCCATCCATCGACCATAACAAACAGCAGAATTTTGAAAGGCGCGGATATCATTACCGGCGGCAGCTGCATCATTCCAAGCGACAGCAATATGGAGGCCACCACCATGTCAATCACCAGAAATGGAATATAAAGGATAAAACCGATCTGAAAAGCCGTCTTCAGCTCCGATATCATGAAGCTTGGAATCAACACCCGCATGGGAATCTGCTGCGGGCTTCGCGGCTTGGGCTCCTTGGCAATATTCAGGAAAAGAGCCAGATCCTTCTGGCGCGTATACCGCAGCATAAATTGCCGGAGTGGAACAGAGGCCTGATCCAGCGCCTGCATCTCCGTGATTTTTCCCTCCAGCATCGGCTGGAGGGCTTCCTGATGGATGCGCGCTCCCACCGGCTGCATGATGAAATAGGTAAGAAAGATGGCAAGTCCGATGAGCACCTGGTTTGGAGGGATGGATTGCGTTCCCAAGGCCTGGCGCAGAAAATGGGACACTATGATCAGTCGGGTGAACGAGGTTACGGATATCAATATTGCAGGGACCATGGAAAGGATGGTCATCAACACCAGGATTTGCAGCGGTGTTGAAAGCCTGTCCTTGCCCGTGCCGCCACCAATGCGGATTTCTACCCCGGAAAAGCCTTTATCGGTCGCTGCTGCTCCCGGAACGGCCGTTGCCGCCAGGATTATGGCGGCGAGCAGCATCCATTTCACAGCAGCCGTCAACCGTCGTCGCTTTTTCACAGAATTGGGCCCCAGCCTCTTTAGGAATACCATAAAGGGATCACCGTTCCAGCGATGCTCTCAGCTGGCGCATTTTCATGCGAATATCATCCGGCAGCGGATTCCCTGCATACTGAGTGGGACGCCGCTTTTCGGCTTCGAATAAATTCCGGAACGGCTGCGAGGAATCTTTGCCAAGGATATCTTTTGAAACAGCCGATTTTTCCGGCTCGGATACCGCAGAAAAAGCTTCGGGCAATGCTGCAAGGAGGTTGATCTGATGCGGAGTATTTCCCACCAAAAAGCGGCTGTTTCCCACCTCGATCATTGCGATGGACCGCTTGTCGCCCATCGAGAGCGTTTCAATCACTCTAAGGTTCCTGTCGGCAGTTCCCTTGGCAAAATAGCGCGGCGCGAATTTTTTCGCCGCAAAATAAGCGCCGACTATCAAACATAAGACAACCCCGAGTCCGCCAAGCGTCCGAAACATCGGGAAGCCCAGATCCGATTCACGGGTTTCCTCCACTGAAACGTCGGAGGAATGGGCTTCCTCGGCGGGCATGAGGGGCGGGGCGGCTTCCGCAACAACGGGATTGCCGGTCGGACCTGCGTCTGCCTTCTGAGCCGCAGCCGCGGCCTGTTGCCCGTAAACGGGCATTGCCAAGAGCGCCATCATCACAAGGTTGCGTACTACAATCTTCATCACGCCTCCGCTAAGTCGCTATATTGAGATCGGTAAGCCGAATACCGGTGCACCCTTCAAGCTCCATTACTTCGCCGTAACCGATGAGGCGTTCATTTATGAGAATGTCCACATTCTCGCCTGCTGATTTCGGCAGATCGACAATCGAGCCCGGCTGCAGCTGCAGGATATCGCGCACCTTCATGTTGCAGTTGGCCAGTTGAACGGTGATTTTCATCGGCACATCGAGGAAATGATGGACTTCCTCCATTATTTTTTCGTAGGACGATGCTTCATTTGTGTTCTGAGATTCAGTCATAATCGGCGGCCTGCGTTGTTTTAAAGTTGTACGACAAAATCAACAATGTACACTTCCACGACTCTTATGTCGGGCGAGATCTTGTTGACGCGCGCTTTGATCTCCTCGCGCAGCTTGACCTTCCCTTCCGCCGTCAATATCTGATCCGAAGTCTTGGTACTCAGCAGGGTGATGATCGAATCACGAATTGCGGGAATCGAGGAAGCCCCGCCTCCTTCTTCCTTGAATTCCTTCGCCAATCCCAACTGAAAGGTGGTCTTAACAAAGCGGGACTCTTCAGGATCCGCCAGATTCACCAGAAAAGGCTCCAACGGCAGCGTGGCCTTCACCTCTTCTTTTTGGGACGCCTCAGCCGCTTTTGTTTTGGATTTATCCCCATGCGCCCCTCGTATGTAAGGCATCGCAAAAAATGAAACGCCTCCCAAAAGGAGCACCAGAACCCCGGAACCAATCAATAGCCACAATTTGGATTTTTTTCTCGGAGCTCCGGCCTCGGCTTTATTTTCAACCGTGGGCTTGCTTTCAATCTTTTGTCTGGTCTCGCCTTTCGGCCTTGTCTGTGTTTCCGCTGCCATTATTGATGAATCCTCCCATACATAGGTCACTCTCAGAAATGGTAGTTATGCAACTCATATGCCA
>CAZLHW010000174.1:0-7781 GCA_964559085.1 uncultured Acidobacteriota bacterium
CGACGGTAGCCGCGCCGCGGCTACAGACTGACTCAGGGCCTTCAGATTGCCCGAAGCCTGCAGCGCCGCCTCCAGCATGCCCGTCAACGGCCGGCCGTTGGCTGCAGTAAGTTCCAGCCGCGACAGGTCGGTCTTATCCAGGCGCGCCTCGCCGTTGAAAATATAGGGCTCTTCGACGGCCATGCGGGCGGTTGAAGCAAGATTGAAACGGGGCGCCGCGGCTTCCAGCGCAAGGCTCCTGTCGCGCAGTTTCGCAGCAACGGCAACCGGGCCCAGCGATTTCTCCCGCACGCGGAGATCGCCGGTTTCGATCTTCAGGTCGATTGCCGGCCGCTCCGGCGTTCCTGCGCCGGATGCGGTCATATTCAGGATGCTCTGAATGGCGCCGCCGTTCCGAAACACCGCACGGCTCCAGTTCAAATCCCGGCCTTTCACATCGAACTGGAAACGGCCGGACTCGAGGTCGTATGACAGGGTCCCATCGATACGGTCTGCATCAGCCTGCAGCGCATTCCGTACCAGGTTGAAGCGCGTCGACCGGATTTCCTTGCCGCTCATCCGCAGGTCCAGGTCGAGATGTCCCAGCCATTCCTCGTAAAGCTTCAGATCCTCGCCGCGGACGATCAGGCTGCCGTTGAGGCTGTCCGGCGCTCCGCTCAGGTGCAACTCCGATTTGAGATTCCCGGAGACGGAAATGTCGCGGTCCAGCATTGCCGGAATAACCGCGGCCGGAACAGGATTCGCGTAGGCGTCGAGTGTCAGCCGCGGCTCTTTTTCTCCGAGATCGAGAATCCCTTTGGCTGACAGCGTTGCGTTGTGCGGCAGGGCGATGGCGCTCTGGAAAGCCAGCTGCGTTCCTTCGAGCGTTCCCTGCATTGTTGCACCCAGGTGATGCAGCATGCCGGCTTTCAGTTGCGGCGTCGCTGCCGAGAAAGCGATCGCGGGCTGCGCGAGTCTGCCGCTTACCTGAGCGTTGCCCTGGAGCGGACCGGAGATCCTCATTCCTTCGAGTGGATGGCCCGACTCGCCCAGGAACTGCGAGACCCGGCCGATCACGGCATCCACGTCCGCCGCTTCCAACTCAAAATTTCCATCGATTTCCTTAAAATTGCGCAACGCAAAGGGCCCGCGGATCCGGCCGCCCAGCGCTTCCAGCGAATGCGCCGTAGCCTGCATGCGTCCGGGCCGCATTTGAGCCGACAAGGTTCCCGACAGCGGCAGGATATTGGCGCCCGGAGCCGTGCGCGTGGATGCAAACGCCAGGTTCGCACTTCCAGAAAGCGCGGATGGAGAAAACGGTCCGACCCATCGGAGCGAAATGTCTCCGGA
Organism: uncultured Acidobacteriota bacterium; assembly: GCA_964559085.1. GTDB lineage: Bacteria > Acidobacteriota > UBA6911 > UBA6911 > UBA6911 > UBA6911. The sequence continues at coordinate 1,330 of CAZLHW010000174.1, forward strand.
GCTTCTCGATGCAAGGAGGATGGGAGTATCAAACAGCTGCAGAAAAGGGAACAGGTCGAAATCGCAAATCTTCGCAGTAAAAAGACCGGCGCCCGCTTCGGAATCCAACGGAAGCTCTGCGTTGCCGTGAAGCGAGCCATGCGGCGATCTCAACTCCATGTTTTGAATCCGCAGCCTTTCCGGCTCGAGTCGCACACTTGCTTCCAGATCGAACCGCGCATCGCGGTAGGCGCCAAAGCGGATGCCCGCGCCCTGCAGCGCTGTTTCGATCTGCAGGCTGCCGATTTTCCCGTTGGCTTGAATCGTTCCCGAAAGACTTCCGTTCAGAGGGCCGCTCCAACCCGCGGCCCGGGCGAGCGCGCTCAAGTCCAGCGTCGGATTCAGACGCAGGTTGAAAACCGGGCTGGCGAAGTTTTCGATGGCGCCCCGCAGAGACAGCTGCGACTGAATTGCCGACACCTGCGCGGATTCCAGCTCCAGATCGGCGCGCTTCAGTTTGCCCCGGAGAACGATCCGGTCAATCGGAAGGCGAAAATTTTCATAAGAGAAAGAAGACGCCTGCAGGCCGGCAAAATTGAGCGTGTGCGCGCGCGTTGCTTCCTCGCCGGCCAGGCTTAAATTCCATCGCGGCAGCGCCAGGTTGATTTGACGGCGCACGTCTTCGTATTGAAACGCGCCGCCGCGGATATCCGCCTGCGCGATCCAATAGTCCGGTATTTTGCCGCCGCCTTCTCCGCCGCCGGGGACGTTGGACCTGCCGTCGGCGCCGACATAGTAGTGGATGCCGGGAGACGTTAGCCGCAGCTCCCTGAAATCCAGGAATCCTTTTGCGATGCGGCCAATTTGCGGCCGGGCGTAGACGGCGTCTGCCCGGAATAGCGGCGGCAGGTCGGGCGCTGCGGCGGCGCGGACCGTCAGTCCTTCGACCGCCGCATCCATCCGGAAAAGGTTGAAGCGAAAGCCGGTTGCCTGAATGTCGATTTTGGATTTCTTAAGGAGAACGGCGCGCAGTTGTTTGAACGCGTAGCGCTGAACCGGCGGCGTATGGAGCAAAGCCAGAGCCAGCAGCAGGAGCACGAGTATTCCTGCCGATACCCCAAGCACCCATCTCCATCTGCGCCATTTCATATTCTTTTGCGTTTTTTTGCGTTCTTCGCGCCTTTGCGGTTCATTCGGCCTCACCGCGAAGACGCGAAGAACGCGAAGAATCGCAACCTAATTTCCGTCGAGCAGATCCATGAAAGCGAGCGCCAAAGGCGCGAGGCAGAACAGCCCACGGAGAAAGAGCCACGCGAAGCGGGGCTCTGAAACCCTGGGTTGGAAATGCGCCCGGATGGAAGCCCTGAAAGGGCGATGCAGTCTGTTTCGCCCCTTCAGGGCTCTTACCCAATCGACGCTCACCCAGGGTTTCGCCGCACCGCGTCGGCTGCGCCTCCGCGCTGCGGCTTCACCCTGGGCTACACTGCCTCGCGCTTGCAGCGCTTCCCCGGAATCTCCACCCGTGGTCTTGCATCGCAAATGCTATTTCCTCGCGCTTGCAGCGCTTGCCTGTAAATACTTGCCTCTCCTTGGCCGGACGGAATTCTTCTCTAATTTCCGTCGAGCAGATTCGTGATGCCCAGGAAACTCCCTTCTTCCTTGCGTCCGCCGCCCATGGACGGGATTGCCTTATAAATGCGGTCGGCCAGCCGGCTCAGCGGGAGCGATTGCAGCCAGACCTTTCCGGGTCCTGTCAGCGTTGCGTAGAAAAGACCTTCTCCGCTGAAAAGGGCGGACTTAATCTTCCCGATATATTGGATGTCATAATTCACGCTGGGCTGCAGCGCCACAAGGCAGCCGGTATCCACGCGCAGCGTTTGTCCCGGCCCCAGATCCAGGGCATGCACGGTCCCTCCCGCATGCACGAAGCACAAACCATCCCCTTCGAGCTTTTGCATGATGAAGCCTTCGCCGCCGAACAGGCCGACGCCGATCTTTCTCTGGAATGCGATGCCGACTGATACCCCGCGCGCGGCGCAGAGGAAGGAATCCTTCTGGCAGATCAGCGTGCCTCCCAGGCTCGACAGATCCATGGGCACAATGCGGCCGGCATAGGGTGCGGCGAAGGCAACCTGTTGTTTGCCGCTTCCCATGTTGGTGAAGACCGTCATGAAAAGGCTCTCCCCCGTCAGCAGACGTGTGCCGGCGCCCAGTAGCGTGTCCATGAATCCGCCGGAGGCGGAAGCGGCGGATCCGTCTCCGATAACCGTGCTCATTTCGATACCGGCGGTCATATACATCATGGCTCCAGCTTCGGCGACGGCGCTTTCTCCCGGATCAAGCTCCACTTCCACGAACTGGAGCTCTTCGCCGAAAATCTTGAAGTCAATTTCATGCGCCGTGCGTCCCGGCGGTTTGGGGATGGCGACCGGCGCCGCCTCGCCGCTGAAGTAAGGACGGAAGAACTCAACCTGATTGGCCAGGATCCAGTTGGCCATGCCGGGCGTGAATACGTACGTGCCGGGTTGGATGACGCCGCTGCGTATCTGAGAAATTACTTCCTGGGCGCTGATAGGACCTACCTGGTGGCCCCCGACGGAAATATACCATTGCTGCGAATCGGACATAGAAGCCTCCTGTAAAATAGCTGCCTGGATTTTATCCTATCCCCGGATTATCACGAAGACATCAAATGCGATGGAACCGCGAAGACGCGAAGGGCGCGAAAGAACCGCTGAGAATATATTTCTTTGCGAACCTTGGCGCCCTTGGCGCCTTCGCGGTTACTGTTTTGGTTTGGGTTTGCGCGACAGGAATGCGGCGAGCTTCGGGAAAAGGGCGCGCAATCCCAGTTTGTCCGCCCCTTTTTCCGCCGATTCGCGCACAATGCGCAGCGTGCGCCGCGCCCATGCAAATTCCGTGGCAAGAATGGCCAGGCCGATGGGGATGACAATGAAGGCGGGACCCGGCAGGACAAGCAGCGCGACACCGAACAGGAGCACCGTCATGCCGATAATGGCCGTGATGACGCGTTTTGCGTACTGGAACATCCTCTGAACCATAGCGGGATATTATCAGTTCAAAAAGCGCGGTAAAAGAGCGGCCCGTTCGATTATTGTAAAATTCCCAACCGGGCGGCAATGGCTTCCATTTCATCCATAATGCGGTTCATACGGGCCATGGTAGCCTCGAGCGGCTGTGGCGTGGTCATATCCACACCGACTTTCTTCAACTGCTCGATGGGGTAATCCGAGCCGCCCGAAGCGAGAAGATCCAGATAGCCGCGAACAGTCTCCTCATCTCCGGCCAGCACCCGTTCCGAAAGGGCGGAAGACGCGGTGAAGGAAGTTGCATACTGATAGACGTAAAAATTGTAATAAAAATGCGGAATATAGGCCCATTCGGCCTGAATCTCGTCGTCGATGATGCAAACCCCTTTGTCGTGCCCGTAATACTCCTTCGCGATCTGCGCGTAGAGCCTGTTGAGCAGATCGCCCGTCAGGGCCGTGCCTTCTTCGGCCACTTTGTGAATCTTCAATTCAAACTCGGCGAACTGCACCTGGCGGAACACCGTGGCGCGGGTGTTGTCCAGGAAATTGCCGAGCAGAGACAGCCGCACTTCGTCCCTGGTTTCCCTGCCAAGCATCAGATGCAGCAGCAGCGCTTCGTTAAAGGTGGATGCGACCTCGGCGACGAAAATCGAATAGTGGGACAAGGCAAAAGGCTGCGTTTTGTTTGCCAGGTAGCTGTGCATGGTGTGCCCCAGCTCATGCGTCAGCGTGCTCACGTCGTCGTATTTCCCGGTGAAGTTGAGCAGCATATAGGGGTGTGCGTCGTAGACGGCCCCATTGGAATACGCCCCCGATCGCTTGCCGTCGTTGTGGTAGACGTCGATCCAGCGGCTCGTGAGCGCCCGCCGCGCGACCTTCATGTAGTCTTTCCCCAGGGGCGCCAGCGATGCCAGCACCAGCTCGACCGCTTCATCGTAGGTGTAGCTGAGATCCAGCTCCTTTACGATCGGCGTGTACAGATCGTAATAGTGCAGCTCCTCCACTCCCAGCAGCCTTTTACGGAGCTGCAGATAGCGGTGCAGCGTCGCCAGGTGATCGTGCGTCCCCTTGATCAGGCTTTCGTAGACGGCGACCGGAATGTTATAGGTGTCCAGCGCGCGCTCCAGGCAGGAGCCGTAAAACCGCGCCCGCGTGAAAAATATGTTTTTCCGGACTTCCGCAGCCAGCTGCGCTCCGAAGGTTCTGCGGAAATCATTCATCCGTCCAAGGTAGGCGGCGAATACTTTCTTTCTGTCTTCTCTGTGCGGCGAACGCCGGTGCAGGTTGAAGGCCGCCGGATCGAGGCGCACGCTTTTCCCGTCCTCGAGTGTTATCTCCGGATAGGGGAAGTCGGCATTGGCGAAAACATTGTTGATGCTCACCGGCGAATCGGCCATCAGGTTGGCTTCCGCGATGATGCGTTCTTCCCCTTCGGTCCCCGTATGCGCTTTCTTGCGGAGAATGTCATCGAAGATGTGGCGATAGAGGCCCAGCCTGGGCTCCTCCTCAATGAAACGCCGGATCGTGTCTTCGCCGATTCTCAGGATCTCCGGTTCTATGTAGGAACTTAAAGAAGACAGGTCCGAGGCAAGCTGCCCCATCTCCTGATCCATTGCGAGGTACTTGGCGTCGCGCGTGTCCAGGTCGGACTTCATGCCGGCGTAGCAGGAAAGGCGCGTGCATTCCTTTCGAAGAGCGTCCAGCCGCTGAAGACATCGCAGCAGCGTATCCGGCGATTCGGCCAGCTTGCCGCTGAAGGCCGATATGGTTTTCAGGTCGGCGGTGAGCTTCCGCTTCGCTTCCATCCAGGCCTCATCGCCGGGGCAGATATCGTTCAGGTCCCACTTGTATTGATCAGGAATACGCGACCGGTCCCGCTCTTTGACATATCTATCTTCCATAGCAGCTCCACATCCTTTTTCTCTTTGAGGCAGACAGGAGTCTAGCCGAAAAATCGCCCGCAGTCACCGATTACGTTTAACCGCGAAGGCGCGAAGGGCGCGAAGCTTCGCTAAATATTCTTAGCGTCTCCTTTGCGTTCTTCGCGCCTTCGCGGTTAAAATCTGAACATGAAAATTACGGATCACTTATATGCGTACCCCTGGCGGGGAAATGACAATAACTGCAATACCTACGTCTTTGAGGGCGTCCTGAAAGACGGCAAACATGTAATCGTGGATCCCGGACACTGGATCACGCCGGCGTACCAGGAACGGGGCTTCGAGCGGCTTCTCCTGGAGATGCGGCGGGACGCAATCGACGGCGCCCAAACAGGCCTGGTGATTCTTACGCACGGCCACCCCGATCACTGCGAGGCGGCCGTCGTGCTGCGACAGGAATATAAAACCCTGGTCGCGCTGCATGAGGCCGATGAAGCCATGTTCAAGGCGATGGGCGGCACAGTGGACCTGTTTCTTGAAGAGGGCGAAATTCGCTTCGACGCCGGCAAAACCGGCGCGCTGCAGATCCTCCACTCCCCGGGTCACACGCCCGGCCATGTGACGGTTTATTGGCCGGAGCAAAAAGTCCTTATCGCCGGCGATTGCATTTTTTACCGGAGCACCGGGCGGACCGATTTTCCCGGCGGCAGCGCACAGGATCTGCGCAGGACTGTCGCGCGCCTGGCCGCGCTCGATACCGAATGGCTGCTGTGCGGACACGCCTATGGCAATTCCGGAATCATGAGAGGCAGGGACGGGATCCGGGAGAACTTCAGCGTAATCCAAAACCTTTTAGGCGCGGAAGCGTTTTAGGAGAGCAGCGTGGAAGAGGAGAGAATCAAAAGCGCACTTGAACTGGCGATGGAACGCATCTCGGGCATGCCGGAACTGACCCCCGAGGAAAAGGCGGCGCAGAAAGAGAAGGAATATGCCCCGCTGGGGACGGCATTAGCAGTGAAATATATGGGCGGTATGCTGGACTCGGGCGAATTGCCCGGCGCGCTTGCCCGGTACGAGGGGGACGCGCAGCGCATTGTGCGCCGCAGCCTTATCGCCGGCCTCCTCGGCGAACTGCGGCTGGATAGCACTGAGGGGCAAGTCCGGCGTGCATGGAACGGGCTGGAGCAGGTTGCTGCCGCAAAGAAGGACGTTCTGGACGGCTATATGAAAATCGTCAATGAATTCGAAGCCGCCAAAGAACAAAGTCTCATGGAATTCGCGGCGGCGGCGAATGAATCCCTCAAGGCCCTGGGAATTTCCGGCTCGGCCGTCCGCCCCAACCTGAATGAAAATGAACAATGGAAACGGGAAGTGGAACGGCTTCGGCAATCCTTCGAGCCGGCATTGGAACGATTGAGGCAAAGCCTGTGACAACCGCGAAGGCGCGGAGAACCGCGAAGGCGCTAAGAACCCAAACGGTCGCAAAGAATTTTTTCTTAGGGGTTTGATTTCGTGCATCGCGCCTTCGCGGGTATTAATCATT
>CAZLHW010000175.1:0-7768 GCA_964559085.1 uncultured Acidobacteriota bacterium
GGCCTGCATTCAAAATCCCGCGACCCAAAAGTGACTCGCACTCCCGATTACACCCTCGGCAATCGTCCTGCCGTTCGGGCGCATAAATCGATAGCGATTCCGATACCGATCTATTATTGCCTATTTTTTCCATTGGCAAGGATACTGCCGACTACCCACTGCCAACTAATCAATCTGACTATCGACTCGAATGTAGCGGGATGAAGAAATCCAGGCGCGTATGCGTGCCGCATCCCCTGGATTAAGAAATTGAAAGTTGTACTTTCTGTTATTGCGGGTTTTGATGGATAGGCTGTTGCCCTGCATGGCGAAACCGCGCATCCCTGAATAGGATTCATAGAAGCTGTGTTCGGTTTCGCTGGTCCGGTATTCCATGCCTTCTTCCGTAAAACTCAGGTTTCCGCGGCAGCTGGAGAAGGTGTGTTTGTGCTCGACCGGGAACAGCATTTTCAGCACGGAATAGGCTTGAGCCCGGTCTTGCAGATCGTTGATCATCGACTGGAGGCGGTCGGGGCTATATCTCTCTGCGCCCCCCAATTCCTTGGCTCTCCGAAGATGCTCTTCGGCCTGCTTAAAATTATTGCGATGATAGTCATAAAGCATGCCCAGGTTGAGGTGGGCCAGGATATTGTTGGGATTCAGAGAGAGGCATTTCTCAAAATTGAGAATGGCGTTATCCAGCTGCTTCTGATCCTGGTAGCTGGCGCCTATGTAAAAATAGGCTTCATCGCTGTTGGGTTCAAATTTGAGATATTCCTGCCATTCGGAGATTGATTTCTGATAGGAACCCGAGCGGAAAGCGCTGAGTGCCGACTGGCGCAGCGCCTGAATTTTCTGCCTGGACTGCTGTTCTTCGGCCGCACGCTGGATGCGCTGCTGCTCCTGCTGGCTCAGTTCCGCAAGCTTTGCATCGATGACGGAAAGCCGCCCCTTGCTGTAATTGTCTTCGGGAAAATATTGCAGCAGGGCCCTGAAATCATTCCGGGCGCCCTGCCAATCCCCGGCGGCGATTTTCGCATCCCCGCGGCCCTGCATCTGTTCCTTCAATACCGACACAGCCTGCCGCGCGTAGCGGTTGTTCTTATCCAGGCGCTGAATGCTTCGAATAGCATCCAACGCGTTGTCCTTGTCCGGCGGCAGCAGGCTCCCCGCTTTGATTGCCGCTTCGGCCCGCTGCACCCAATCCTGGATCTGCTTTTCGCGGTCTTTGATGCTCGCGTCGATTTTGGCGGCCACGTCGGCGAGACGTCCCTCGGCGGATGGATCGTCCGGGTAAATCAAGAGAAGGTTTTTGTATTGCTTTTCGGATTCAAGCCAGTCCTCGCGCGCGTAGGCAAATTCCGCAAGTTGCCGCACCGTTTCCGCCAGTTTCGCCTTTACCTCCAGCGCATAGCTGTTTGCCGGATCGATGGAAAGGATCTTCTGAGCAAAGAACAGAACATTGTAATCGTCCGGAGGGGGAAGCAATATGTTTTCATTTTGAGCCCTTTCCAGCTTCTTTCGCCAGGCTTCCACTTCCGCCAGCTGCTCATTGGTCAGCTGCGGCACCACCGATTCCAGCTTCCAATGCACGCTCTCCGTGGCGTAGGGCATCACGGTCACCTGCTGGACATAATCCTTGTATCCCTCTTTGGTCCCCCTCAGCTGATGGCTGCCGCTGCGCATATCCGTCAGGGTGATTGGAGAAACACCCCGAAATTTGCCGTCAACCGAAATCAGGACTCCCGGCGGCGTCGTCTTTATGACCAGGCTCCCGTACTTGGGCTTCCAGTATTGATAGAAAAATGCGCCCATGAAGGCAAGAACGGCGGTGACTAACAGAAGAACGATCCCGAGTACAAGAGTCTTTACCTTGATTTGCGCCGGTTTTCGAGCGGGCCGCCTGAGGTCCCCCCCCGCATCTCCATTAAGAGGAGTTCCGTCGGTTGGACAAAACTGGAACGAACCGGGATACGAGTTGCCGCACTGTGGACACTCTCTCATCAGGTAGCACCTTAGCACATCCCGTCCGGATCAACAATGGGGGAGGGACGTAATCGGAAGTGCGCATCAAAAATGGAATCTTCGCAGGCTCGCTCTGAGCGCTGCCGGCCTAATGCAGAACAGTCCGGGTTGCGTTTGTGCCGAAGCCTCCGATGACGACATTGTGCCAATTGCCGGCCCTGTGAGCACCAGAGGCGCGCGGCAGTGCCGCCCAGGCGGAAGGATGCGCAGCATCCGACGGCCTGGGTTGCCGGCCGATAGACCCCTCAGCCCGCGCTTTCAGCGCTGAATCGCCCTATTGTCGCGTGCGGGTATCTCACCTCTTGGGAGCTTTTTTAAGGTTTTCTTGTATCTGCTTTTGAATGCCCGGCTCGGCAAGCAGATCATGAATCAGGCCGTCTCGCGTATCCGCAGAATTGAGCACGACAGGTATTTCGAGTGCGGCAACATCTTCCACAGGCTCCGCAAATTTCAGGATCAGCTTTTCAGACGCATTTGCTTTTTCCACTTCGCGCACCTGCTTCATTTTTAAAGTAGTCTGCCGGCCGGAAGGAAGAGTCCATGGCATAGGGGCGAGCTCCAGCGCCCCGATGGGAGAAGAGAAGGATTGGAATTCCAGCGTGGATCTGGAATTGTTACGAATTAAAAGCTCTTTCTCGCGCGCGTCGTTATTGGGATTCAGCCGCAAAATTTTGGGGCTGAACGTGACCGGCACATAAACGAAGCCCTGAACTACAAACTTGAATGGAACCTCCGCATCCCCAAGCCGCGCAACCAGATCAATGCTTTCGTTTACAACTCCTTCATAGATGCGTGTCGGGACCACGACCGTCAGTTCCATGGATTTTCCGGGCAGCAACCGCCGGTTGCTCAATCCCTGAACTTTTATTGCAGGGTTTGAGGTATTGATTTTCGCAAAAATTTCTTCCTCTCCGTTCAGAGTGTATTTCATCGCAAGAGAAACAGCTTCACCGCGCGGCACCATGCCAAAATCCAATGTCGATTGCTCAAACCGCAGCCGCTTTTGAAGCTCATACTTATCTGCTTCCGATTTTATTTTGCCGGGCGGCGGAGGGGTTTTTTCATTGGGCATGGAATTCATATCGAGCTTCAAATACCAATTATTCGACTTGAAAACCCAGGTGGCGGTGACCGGCCAATCCATTTCACCGAAGGGTAAAACTCTCTTGATGGTTACAACAACTTTCGCTTCCGTTCTATCCTCAGACGGCTCCAATGATTTCAGCCGCGGGTCGGAGAATTTGGCAACTGTGAGCTCGAGATATTGATCGCGATGCTCCGGCAGGACGTAGTTGGAGGCCTGTGCCTTTTTTCGCTCAAGCAGCAGCTTCCAATAATCAGTTACTCTTGCGGCAAGAAGGTCTAGAGAAGGCCTCGCCTGAGACAGCGTTTTTTTTGCGTTTTGAGCTGCCGTCGTCTGCATGAACCCGCAAAGACATAGAAGCCACGCTCCGATTAATGCGCGCCGGGTTATCTTGAAAAAAATCGAAAGCCGCAATTTCATATTCTCCCATAAAAAAAGGGGGCTTGCCCGCTGAGCAAGCCCCCTCGTTATTACGTGTTAACGGTCAGGCTATTGACCAAAAGATTCTGGAAGATCAACTGCGCGATACTCGGAATTGACAACAAGCATCAGCGCACCGTTGGCGAAGCTGTTGAATTCTTCGTAGGCTACAAAGTATTGACCGTGAGCGTTCGTGAAGTCGCAAACGATAAGGATGTAACCTTCGAATGTATCCGCAGAATATCCGGCGGCCGCGACCAATTGCGACAGCAGAATGCTATAGGTCTTTCCTGCGGGCAGCTTACCGGAAGCATCCAAAACCTTAGCCGGGATGGCAGGATTACGCACGCCCGAACTCGTCACAGTGCTGACCATGAACGGATTTCCCGTATTAGGATAGAGGTAGAAAACAAGTTTCCCATCCTGTGCAATCGCGCCGTCGATAATGTCCTGGAAGGTGTTATCGAGAACGCCATTGAGATCGGCATCTTCGAACGGATCCTTGGTAGTGTTCGCAATCGCAAGCCCGGTATCAAATACGGACTGATCGGAAGCATACGGCACCATCAGGATTGTCTTGGTGAAATCCGCCATAAAGTTGATAACGGAGACGGTGGATGCTTTCGGACTCGATAAGTAGCGAGGAATGTTGGTCGAAGAAGGATAATAGGGAGTGGTACCATTTTTGTACTGTCCCAAATCAATCTGCAGGAAAACCTGCGTTCCGACCGGATACACAGATCCTCTTTCAATAGCAGTATCGGCCTCTACCATTACGTTGCTGAGAATGAAGTTCTCGACTGCATTTACATCAGTATTCGCAGCGAGATCATAGTATACCGTGCCATTGTAGGAATAGCCTACGGAGCTTCCCAAATAGCTGGCGGTGCCACGGCTCCATTTCCCGGCATTGTCAGCGGCGGGGAAAGAAATCCTGATTCCAGATGGGATCGTCTGTGTCGGGGTGATATAGATCCGCTGAACAACGTTTTGCGTTGGATCGGTTGCGATCGTCTGCCAGAAGGCATTGCGGAAATTTTCCACTGCCGTCAAAGTGATCGCTGTGGGATCAACACCGTCGATGACACTGACATTGTTCACATAGGTGTTAGTAAAAGATGCAAAGGGAGGCATGATTCTCTGGAGAACCAGAGCATTGGCCTGACCATTGGTGATCTGGTTTCCGGACGCCGTAACTGTGGCTTGAACGTTAACGTCAAAGTAATCGGCACTTCCGATCAACCCGGTTACATCGATACGAACGCCATCCACCACGAAACCGTAATCCAATGCCGGAGAAGTGAAATTGGGCGTCACGGTGATGATTACCTTTTTGCCGGCCGTGTCAATTTCATTGCCCAGAGTCGGGGCGCCCGGGCAAGGGGGCGTTCCGCCACAGAATGTGGTAATGGTGATGGCAGAAGCCGGTACTGTGATCGTGTACTTATAGTCGATGGTGATCGTTCCAGTTACCGTCCAGCCGGGGTTTTCGACCGTGTTAAAGGAAAGGGCTCCAACTTTTTCCGTGTAGCCGGTTGCAACACGCACCGGCTCCGGGCTGGCGCCTACCGTCCATTGCGTAGAAGCAGACGCTGTAGCCGCAAGCCCCAACACCAAAACAACTGCTATCAGAAGGGTTTTTATCTTCATCTACAAACACTCCTTTTTGTTGTGAAGAAACTTATTGGGGCCATCCGCCCCACAGGATTTCAACTTAATACTAGAAATTGCGCGCCAACGACTGCAAGGACGCCGCTGATAACACCCGTTGCCCTGTTAGCTGGACTCCAGCCAGTTTACCAGGCGATAACGGTTAGTCACTCTATCCGACATACGCCACAACTGTCAAGCCTTTTGCGGGTTTTCCATTCAAGGAGAAGCCGATCCTGACAGCATCCGGGGATACAGATGCGCGACCCGGCAAAAGGTGGCTGGAAATCTTCGCCACTTTTTGCCGGGGCCGTCATCTGTAAGAGTGTATAATGCGGACCCGATGAATCAAACGCCGGAACTCCGCAGGCTGGTGGAAGAAGCCCGAAACGGCAACCGCGAGGCCTTCCATAGTTTATATGAGTGTTATGGATCTCGCATCCTGAACTTTTTATACCGCTTGCTGGGATCGAAACACGAAGCTGAAGACGCGACGCAGCAGACCTTCCTGATCGCGCTTCGGGGGCTTGGAACTCTCCGGGATCCGCAGCTGTTCGAGTCGTGGATCTACCGGATTGCGCGCAATGAGGTTTACCAGAAGTACCGGCGCAAAAAGGCAGACTCGCTGGATGATGACGAGTCGAAGCAGTTTGAGGAAACCGCGGAAGATTCGAGGCTGCACGGGCAGCCGGAAAAAGCTCTCCTGAACGAAGAATTGGGAGAGGCGCTGCAGGCGGCATTGAACAGCCTGCCATGGAAAATGCGCGAAGTATTCATTTTGGCAGTGATGGACGATATGAGCTACCAGGATATAAGCAACATTGTCGGTCGATCGCTGTTGTCGGTTAAAACGGATATCTATCGCGCACGGATGGCGACCAAGGAACGATTAAGCCGCTATTTAACCCGGGGACACAACATTTCCGGGAAGAGAGGCGGTTCGCAATGAAACATATCAAAAGAGAACAGATTTCCGCCTACCTTGACGGGCAGCTGGACAGCCGAGAAATCCCGGCTCTGGAAACACACCTGCGCGACTGCGGCGATTGCCGCATGCTGCGTGATGAGCTGCTTGAGACCTCCGATCTGTTCCGGAGAGCCGAGCGCCTTGAACCGTCCCCGTATTTATGGAATCGCATAGCGGCGGATCTGGATAAAGCACCCGCTTCGACGCATTCATTTATACCGTTTCTGGTCTCCGGACTGCGCAGGTACAGCTGGAATTTCCGATTGGCCTCCGCGACCCTCGTGGTCGTGATACTGGCGGGAGCTGCCTTATTTGTCGGCAGCAGCAGACGCCTAGCGGATCGGGCCGCCCTTGCGGATATTGATCGTACTTATAAAAGCCTGGCCACGCTGGATGCCGAGACCTACAATCCGTTCGGGTCCGCGCTGCCCCAGGAGCTGGAAACCAATCCTTTCAAAAGCCTGCGAAGGAGAGGAGAGCTGACCGGGAGTCGCTTGGCGAATCCGGACGCCAATTAGGGATCAGGAGGGTTCCGTATCATGTGGAAACAGTTTGCATTCGCCATTATCTTAAGCCTGGCGACTGCCGCGGCTCCTGCGGCCGTGGCTGCCAATTGGCCGGCCATCGAGGCCGGCCGGTTGAGCATCGACCAGATGCTTTCGATTGCAGAGAAGCAGCACGAGATCGCAAAACTGCTGATAAATGAGGGCCGGTTCAATAGAGTCCTGCCCGAAATGCGCGCAATCCTCGACCTAAACCTGTCCGGAGAGTACGAACGGCCCGTGGCAAAGTCGGCGGGCTTCATTGCCTATCTTTTGGCAGAACAGAAACAATACCCGATCGGGCATCAGCTGCTGGATGAAACCATTGCCAGAATGCGGCTGCGCGAGAACATCGTCTCTCTGCTCAAAATCAAAGCGTATCTTTACAAATCCGAAGGGAAGTTGGGCCTGGCCATCGATACATTGGAGCGTTCAGTTGAAATCGAGCAGCAGAAGGCTCCATAACCGCGGCACACGCCGGAGCGCGCTTATTTATCTAACCGATTTTTAAATACAGGTCGAAATGGAGTGTGTTGCAGTTTTTCCTTGCCCAAATGTGATTCCCGTTACAAAATGGGGCAGGCTTTATAGTTATAATCCCGCTGCTTTGTTCATGTGGACACGGAAATGAGCCGTTTGGTTGTTTGCCCGCTGAAGTGTGATGCACGGAAACACGTGCGCTGGGCTGCACTGATCCTTCCGATATTTCTCTGCGCATGCTTTGACAACCCGCAAAAGACGAAACAAACCCCGCAGAGCAAAGAGTACGGCATCTCGTCTATTGGCCGCTTCTTCACGTTTTACCAGGACGATTCCTCGACGAAAGCGTTGGCAACGGCAAGCAGGCCGACTTACTCGCCCTATCTTGATACTGCGGATTTCTATGAATCTGCCGGGTATTCGATAGAAGAAACCACGGCACTCCCGGATTTTATCGCCGCCGGCAGGGAAGATTTCTCAGGCCCTTCCAGTTCAGCCCGCGTCTCGGAAGCTGCCTTCGGCCGCGCCGGGCGGGAACAATCCGCAAATTTCCGAAGCGCCGTTTCCCTTATTTTTAATGCTCCCTTCAGCCGTGTTTTTTCGAGCGTTTTTGAAATACCT
>CAZLHW010000176.1:0-282 GCA_964559085.1 uncultured Acidobacteriota bacterium
ACTTTTTCAGTTCTTGGATGGATTGTGCAGAGAAACCTTTGCGCTGCAAACCCAGGGTATTGATGCCGTATATTTTGGCTTCATTGCGTGCGCCGACGGTCTTGATAAAGGGCAGCGCGTCGCGAGTGATTACCGAAAACCCGCCGATGAAGGCGTGAGGACCGACTCTGCAGAACTGGTGCACGGCCGAGAATGCCCCAACCTGCGCATGATCCGCGACGTCGACGTGTCCGGCCAGGGTTGCGGCGTTCGCCATGATCACATGGTCGCCCACTATGCAGT
>CAZLHW010000176.1:292-7734 GCA_964559085.1 uncultured Acidobacteriota bacterium
GCTATATGGGCATAGGCCATAATGAAATTATGATTGCCGATGACGGTGACGCCGTGGCCGCCGAGCGTGCCGCGATGCACGCTGACAAACTCGCGGAAAACGTTATCATGGCCGATACGGAGCCAGGTTGTTTCGCCTTTGTATTTCAGGTCCTGGGGATCTGCGCCTACAGAACAGTGGCTGAAAAAGCGGCATCTTTCTCCAATTGTCGTCCAGCCCTGGATGGTGACGTGGGAGTCCAGCACGGAGCCTGCAGCGATCTGTGTGTGGGGGCCGATCACGCAATACGGGCCTACGTGGGCCTCGGCGGAGATTTCGCAGGAACTGTCGACAAAGGCTGTTGGATGTATGGGCATTTCGGAATCCAGGGGGCTCTTTCAAGGAAAACACATCAAAACAGTCCAAGCCGCGTTCGCGCCGGAGCCGCCTATGGCAACATTATGCCAATTGCCGGCGCTGGGAGCACCTGTCAGGGCTTGCATTAATGGCGCCCGCCACCCGGGGCTCCAGAGCCTCGCTGCACTCGGCTCTTTCACCCTGGGCTGCTCTGCTCTGCGCTTTCAGCGCGGGATTTCCCTGGCGCGTTCTTCTCAAGAGCGGTCCACCACGGAGCACGAAAGCTCCGCCTCCACTGCGACATTGCCGTCAACCAGAGCCTGTCCCTTCATCTTGTAGTACCGGTCGCGCTGCCTTAACACGGACACTTCAATCCGAAGCTGATCGCCCGGCAGGACCGGTTGGCGGAAACGGCATTTGTCGATGGCTGAAAAATAACCCAATTTGTCGTCCCGCTTCGGGTCCCCGCAGAGCAGCAGGACAACGCCCACCTGGGCGAGCGCTTCAACCAGAAGCACGCCGGGCATAACAGGGTGATTCGGAAAATGACCCTGGAAAAAGGGTTCGTTGATCGAAACGCTCTTCAGCCCCACCATGTACGTGGAGCCATCGGTTTCCAGAATCCGGTCCACAAGCAGGAACGGATAGCGGTGGGGCAGGATTTTAAGAATCTCGTCGATCTTGTGCACGGATGGACTGTTTTCCATAACCCTTTCGAGGACAATCGCCGGCTGCAGCGCCGCTGTTTTCGATTACTGCTTCTTTGCCGGCGCGGCGGCAGGAGCTTTGGCGGCTGCGACCGGGTACATTTGGTTGTAATACTTTATGATTTCCTCAGATAGATTGAGCGAGCCGTCGACATAAGCATCCCGTGAGGAGTTGAAAAAAAGGATTGCATGGATTCCCTTTTCTTTCGCTGCTTTTTCAAACACGGCCTGGAGCCTTTTCCCGATGTAATTGGTTGTGCGCAGACGGCGGTTTTCGATCTCTTTCTGCGTGTCCTGCTGAAAGCGCTGCAGGTTGGTTTCTTTTTCCTCAATCTGTTCTTCCAGATCCGCCCGCGCTTCATCCGTCAGTTTGGATCCCTGGACCTGCAGCTGATTCCGCAGCTTTTCAAGTTCGGCTCGGAGTTTATCATTTTCCTTGTTTTTTTCGTCCACGAACGCCTGGATTTCCGAAAATTTCTCCTTGCCCTCATCGCATGTGAAAACAACCTGTTCCAGATTGATCCACGCGATCTTGGCGGTGGGGAAACTGTCGGCAGGAGCCTGCGCAAAGCCGTACATAGGTAATATTAGAAAAACGGAAAGAACTGGAAGCGCTAATCGGTTCATTGATTCTGTTCTCCTTTTAATTCTGCCCGGCATACCGGGGCTGTGTAGGTGCTCTTGCCCCGAAACACGCGAGGGCGTCGCTTAAAGCTAGGAAATCTACTACAGTTTCACTCGGCGGCAAAGAGGAATCAGAAGCTGCGTCCAACCGTGAATTTGACGTCTCTGCCGGGATCCCTCAACTTATAAGTGAAATTATTGAACCGGATATCTTCGCTGAGCCGCTGCGGATTATAGGCAAAGATCAGGCGGAATGGCGCGCTCACAACGGGGAGCACAAACTGTATTTCCATTCCCGTCGAGCTGCGGATCACATTATTTGTGGAGCCGATCACGTCGATGCTGCCCACGCCAAGACTCGAGCCGGGTATCTTTCTGCTGACTCTGTTTATTCCCATGTCGTAGAAAGCAGCGATGGAAAGCGGACCCGCAATCGGGATGCGATATTCAAAATTAAAGATGCCGACCGTGTCGCCGCCCACAGGGACCATGGATTCGCTTATTTGGGGCAACCCTGTCTGCTGGTCGATGATCGGATTTCCGCGGATGTCGAACAGCGGAGTTTTGCTGATGGCAAGCGGGCTGATGGATCGTATGTCGAACCCGCGGATCGAATTTTCTCCCCCGATATAGAACCGGTCAAAAAATGGAACGCTCGACTTGTTGTAGGCCTGAATATATTCGCCCTGTACATTGAAC
Organism: uncultured Acidobacteriota bacterium; assembly: GCA_964559085.1. Taxonomy (GTDB): domain Bacteria; phylum Acidobacteriota; class UBA6911; order UBA6911; family UBA6911; genus UBA6911. The sequence continues at coordinate 2,659 of CAZLHW010000176.1, forward strand.
CCGAATACGTTGCGGCCGCCGCTCAGCCATCGGTCGGGGAAGAAATGGCGCAGGACGATGGTCGGGCGGATCAGGCTGAAATCGCCTCCCAGGAACCCTCCTGAGATCCCGATGGCCATTTGCACATTGGTGCCCCGCGTCGGATTGAAATAAGCGTCGGTGGAGTTATAGCTCAGCATCGGCGTGATTTCGCTTCGGATGATGCCTTTGAGTGCGTCGGTGGGCTTGTTGTTGGGTGTAGAACCGATAAACTGGCTCAGAGCATATCCTTCGTAACCGGAGGCGATATCGCTGACGCCGATTTTCTGATAACTGTAGCTTCCCGTGAACGTCCACAGCGACCGGCGCAGGCGGCGGTTCGCCGTGAAGGTCACACCCGTTGTGCGCTGCGTAAAAAGCCGTTCTGCGTCTCCGGAGGTGTTGACGAGTCCGTACGTGCTGTATGTGTCGTAACGGTATCTCCGGTTATAAAGCGAGAGACCCAGCCCCCACCGGGAATCGAGAAAATAAGGCTCGGAAAACGATACGATAAAGTCGGTGGTCCGGGTTCCCCCCGTGATGCTGACATCCAGAGCTTCGCCCCGTCCGAGAAAATTGTTGTCCGAGTAATTCAAGCCGATGAAACTGCCGGAAATACCGCTGACGCCTCCCGTAAAGCCGATCGATCGCTGGCTCTTTTCTTTTACGGTGAGGTTGACATCCACAAGGCCGGTTTTGTCATCGGGTTTGACTTCATAGTCCTTTTCTTCGATTTTTTCGAAAAACCCGAGCTGATTGACGCGCAGAACCGAGTGCTCAAGCGCCTGGCTGCTGAAAACTCTGCCTTCCTCAAGGACGAACTCGCGGCGAATAACTTTGTCTCGCGTCTTGGTGTTTCCGATGAACTGGATGAACCGGACGAAAAACTGCTTGTCCGGCTGAAACTCGAAGCTGACATCCAGCGTTTTCTTTTCCGGGTCGGGCCGCATATTGGACAGATAGGCCCAGTTGATGTAGCCGAAGGCCCCGTAGAGTTTCTTGAACTCGTCGAGCGTGTCCCTGATTCTCTTGTGATTTACGACATCGCCTGTCTTCATGCCGAAGGAATTGACCAGAGCCTCGCATTTGAACGGTTCACAATTCTTCAGTTCCAGCTTGCCCAGCCGGAACTGATCTCCCGCTTCAATCGGTATCTCGATGTAAAACTGCTGTTTGGTTTTTCTCGCCATCGGGAGCACGCCGCGGGGCCCTTCAATAATGCGTGTAACCGGCTCTCCCACCTGAACGAACATGTAACCATGTTCCTTGTAAAAGGTCTTCAGGTTCATTTCGATGTCGGCTTCCAGTTTTTCCTTGTGATACTTGTCATAGCCTTTGAACATCGTGAACAGGCTGCGTTCCTTGTCGAGTTTCAAGGCGTCCCGAAGCTGCTCGTCGCTGAATACCTTATTCCCGACAAATTTTATTTGCCCGATGCGCACGCTTGGTCCTTCATCCATGATAAAACGCACGCGCACGCTGGACGGCGGAATATCATCGATCTCGGATCGGATCGTTCCCAGAGGCTTGCCGTTCTGCAGCATCAATCCCTTCAGCGCTCGTTTGGCGGCCTCGATCTTTGAGGGATCATACTGGCTGTCGGTGGTGAGCCCCACTTTCCTTTCCTTGAACTCATCTAAAATATTGGATTCGGTAAAGGACTTGTTCCCAACATACTCAATAGCCCGCATCAGAGGCTTTTCCTTCACGATAAACGTGACGTTGTTGCCTGCGTCTCCGTCCCGTTCCTGGATTTCGATGTTTTCAAAAAATTTGGCATTGTAAACCGCGCGAAGATCCGCTTCCAGGCGCGGGATGCTGAAGGGTTCCCCCGGTCGGGATTGAATATAGAATCGAATGGTTTCTTCGGGAATGCGTCGGTTGCCTCGAATGTCGATACGTTCAATGATCGTCCCGGACGCCGGTTCGGTCGGCTCCTGGGCGAAAGCCGCGGAGTCCATCAAGAAGAATCCGATGAGGCAGATTCCAAGTCTTGCCAGTTTAGCCATCCATCCTCCCGCCAGAAGGCGCCTCCAGAAAATAAACCCGTATCTTAGATAATAAAGGCAATGAAATCCAGTCTGAGTGATAATTTAGAGCGCGCGCACCATTTATCCGGGCTTGCGTCCCGCCGCAATAAATCCGCCCGGCTCCATCCGGGAATTTTCACAAGATCCAAACGGAGAAATGGAAGTGTACCAGTCTTTGAATCAGAGATCATTTTAAAAAAGGGTTCCAGCGGGCATGCGGATAAAGCTCTCCCCACAGCCCCAAATCCGTCCACGGCCTCTATAGACTCCGGCTGGAGCGGAGGGTTCAACTATTTTTGGCAGGGAATCTCCTTTGGCGCCTGTAAATCGCGGTGCACCGGCACCGATATCGTAGCCCGAAACCGGATGGTTGGGACGGATTGGAGCAAGCCGAAAGCAATACCGAGTGTGCAGGGAGTATTGCGACTGCGGCTTACCCGAGTCTTCTGCCCGCGTCCGGATTCTCTCCCTCATGAATGAAATACAGAGCGTCTTCCTTTAGGTAGACCTCAAGCACGGAATCCGGCCGGATTTGATTCTGGATGATGGCCTCCGAGAGCGGATCCTCAATATACCTCTGGATGGCTCTGCGCAGCGGACGCGCGCCATAGGAACGGTCGTGGCAGGTTTTGTCCACGATCCACCTCCCCACTTCCGGTTGAAGATGAATCGCAAACCTTTTTTGCTTCATGACCTCGTTTACATTATTGATAAGCAGATCCACGATTTTCACAAGATCTTCGTCGGTGAGCGAGTCGAAAATCACAATCTCGTCAAGACGGTTCAGGAATTCGGGATTGAAAATCTTTTTTACCTCGCCCTGGATCAGCTCTTCCGTGCGCCGGGCGTCCGCTTCTTTCCCGCCGCGGAATCCCACCAGTCCGCGCTTTTCAAGAAAACGGGCGCCGATGTTGGAGGTCATAATAATGATGGTGTTTTTAAAGTCGATGGTGTTGCCGTTCGAATCGGTCAGCTGCCCGTCCTCAAAAACCTGCAGCAGAATGTTGAAGACGTCCGGGTGCGCCTTCTCGATTTCGTGGAGCAGAAGGACGGAATAGGGATTGCGCTTGACCTTCTCTGTCAGCTGTCCCCCTTCTTCGTAGCCGACATATCCCGGAGGCGAGCCGATGAGCTTGGAAACCGAGTGTTTTTCCATGTATTCCGACATGTCGAGACGGATCATCGCGTTTTCGCTTCCGAAAAGAAACTCGGCCAGCGAACGGGCCATTTCCGTCTTGCCCACGCCTGTCGGGCCGAGAAACAGGAAGGATCCCACAGGGCGCTTCGGGGATTTAAGGCCTGCGCGCGATCTGCGGATTGCCTTGCTCAGTGCGCGGATTGCCCGATCCTGGCTTATGAGGCGCTTATGCAGCTCCTCTTCCATCCGCAGAAGCTTCGATACCTCCTCTTCATGGATTGAAGCTAGGGGAATCCCCGTCCATTTCGCGATGACGTCCTCTATGTCCTCACGCGTCACTTTAGGCGGGGGCGCCGCATCCAATTTCCATCGTTCCCGTATGACCTCAACCTTTTCCTGTTCCTCGTCTTCTTCAAGGCGATAGCGGGCTGCCTTTTCGAACTCCTGCGCCGAGATCGCATGTTCGATTCGATTATCCATGACCCGAAGCCTGCGCTGCAAATTCAGCAGCTCCTCTGGAATCGCAGCTCTTCTCAGTTTGACCCGGGCGCCCGCTTCATCAATAAGATCAATGGCTTTGTCCGGCAGGAAACGATCGGAGATATAACGGTTGGAGAGATACACGGCGGCTTCCAGCGCTTCATCCGCGTATTCAACCTGGTGGAAGCTCTCGTATCTTTCGCGGATGCCGTGCAGAATCTGAATGCATTCCAGCTCGGAAGGGGGGGCTACCTTAATGGTCTGGAATCTGCGCTCCAGGGAGCGGTCCTTCTCAATGGAACGCCGATATTCATGCGGAGTCGTGGAGCCGATGCACTGGATCTCGCCGCGCGAAAGCGCCGGTTTCAGAATATTGGCGGCATCCAGCGAGCCTTCCGCCGATCCGGCTCCCATCAGCGTATGCAGTTCATCGATGAAGACGATATAATTCCGGTTCTCGAGCAATTCCTTCATAATCGTCTTCAGACGTTCTTCAAACTGGCCTCGATATTTCGTGCCGGCGACAATGAGAGAAATATCAAGCGCGAGGATCCTTTTATCCATGAGAGGCGGGGGCACCTGGCCGTTTACAATCCGCTGAGCCAGCCCTTCAACGATAGCCGTTTTGCCCACGCCCGGTTCCCCGATAAGCACCGGATTGTTTTTCGTCCGGCGGCAGAGGATCTGCAACATGCGCTCAATTTCCGTTTCTCGTCCAATCAGGGGATCCAAAAGGTCGTTGGATGCGGATTCGGTGAGATCTCTGGAGAATTCAAGCAGGCTCAACGGCTCCTTAGGTTTGTTCTGGGAATGCCGGTCGGCGGCGCCGCGGCTTAATTCCTCGCGGATCAGGCGCGCACGGAACCCATGCTCCCGGAGTATTTCGGCCGCTACCGATCTTTCTTCCCGGAGCAAACCAAGCAGAATATGCTCCGTACCGATGTGGCGGTGGCCGAGGCGTTCCGATTCCTCAACCGCGCTGTTCAGCGCGCGCTTGCATTCCTCGGAAAACGGCAGTTCGACCGAGGTGGATACTTTATCGCGTATCAGGGTGCGGCCTTCGATTTCCTTCCGGATATCCTGAATGGTCGCGTTGGCTTTGGGAATAAAGCGGGCCGTCAGACTTTTGTCTTCTCGGATCAAGCCGAGAAGCAAATGTTCGGTCTCAATCGTGGGGCTGCCAAACTGACTCGCCTCGTAACGCGCAAAAAATATTACTCTTCGAGCCTTTTCGGTATATTTCTCAAACATAACCCACGCTCTCAGTCCTATTTCTGCATTAATTATACGGACGCAGTCCTAAGCCTGCAAACGGATTGACGAATGACGAATTACGAATGACGAATTAAAAAATTTGTTACCGAAGGGGATAGACCGCGAGGGGACAACCACGCAAGTGCCTTGATCTCC
>CAZLHW010000177.1:0-7684 GCA_964559085.1 uncultured Acidobacteriota bacterium
AACGGCGTTGTCTTACGAGGCCTGGAATGCGGGAATCCGAAAAGGGATGGTGCTGTCAAAGGCGCTGCGTTACTGCAGGAATGCGGTTGTTTTGCCGCCGAATGAGCCGCTGTATCTTCGGGCCTCCCGGGCGCTTTTCAAAATCCTGGGCAGTTTTTCTCCGCTGCTGGAGCCTTCGGGACACGGGCATGCCTACATAGATGTTACGGGGACCGGGCGGCTTTTCGGGCCGCCGCGGGACACGGCCTGGAAAGCGCAGAAAGAGATCCTCCGGCAGCTCCGTTTGGGCGCTTCGCTCGGCGTCGCTTCCAACAAGATGGTTAGCAAGATTGCCTCCGACTTGATCCGGCCGGCCGGTTTACAGGACGTCCCGCCTGGAGAGGAGGGCTCTTTTCTCTCGCCGTTGCCGGTCCGGGTGCTTCCGGGGGTTGGTCCTCAGACGGAACGGCGGTTTGAGGATCTCAACATCCGCGTTGTTCGCGATGTCGCCGTGATGCGGCTGGATCTGTTGGCCCTGGCGTTCGGCCGGTTTGGGTTTGTGCTCCACCAGCGCGCTCTTGGGATCGACCGGACGCCGGTGTATCCGATGCGGGCGGTACCGGTGCTGGAGCAGGGAAGCGTGCTGCCGGAGGACAGCAACGATTATGACGTGCTCAAAGGCGTACTGGCGGATCTGTGCGAGCAGGCGGGAGAGCAGTTGCGGGAACAAAAGCTGTGTGCGGGAAAGATGGAGCTGCGCATCCGCTACGCCGATTACCGCGAAGACGGGCACAGAGCGCCGCTCAGGCCCCCGGTGCAATCATCGGCCGTTCTTTATTCGCGCGCCCTGCCGTTATTGCACGGAATCCTGGCTCGCCGCACCCGCGTGCGCTCCATGAACCTGTGCCTTAGCGACCTTTCGCGGAGTTCCGTTCAACTGGAACTCTTTGCCGACCCCGAGCCGGAACGCCGGCTGAAACTGGAATTTGCCCTCGACAGCCTGCGCCGTCGGTACGGAAAGTCCATCGTGACGAGGGGAAAAGTGAGTGACGAATCACGAATGACAACCATGGGAGGAGTCAATTCGTCACTCGTCATTCGTCATTCGTAATTACGCCATGTTCACGCACCTTCACGTCCACTCCAACTACTCGTTCTGCCGCGGCGCCGGCAAAATCGAGGCGCTGGTGGATGCGGCGCTGGAGCGCGGCATGTCCGCGCTCGCGCTGACAGACATCAACGGTGTTTATGGGCTGGTCTGGTTTCTGCAGTATGCGGCCGAACGCGGGTTGCGGCCGATCGTGGGAGCTGAGGTGCGCACGGAAACAGAGCGCGCGACTCTCCTGGCACGCAACCGCAACGGGTATGCAACGCTTTGCCGCATCATTTCCCGGCGTCGGTTCGAAACAGGTTTTTGTTTGAGCCGGGCGCTTCGTGACGATCGCGAAGATCTGATTGTGCTCAGCGACCATATTGCGCTGTTGCACACATTGGGGCGGCAGAACGGGTCTTCCGATATTTATGTGGAACTCAATGATCCGAAAACAGAAGGCCCTTTGCGGGACTTCGCCCGCGCCGGCGGCATTCCTCTGGTGGCGACCAACGACGTCTATTTCGTGGATCCGGGCGATTTCCCGATGCACCGGCTGCTGCGCGCCATTGACCTGAATACGTCTTTATCGCGGATTCCTCCGGCGGAACTGGCGGGGGAGGATCGCTGGCTGAAGCCGGAAGACGCAATGGCGCGCCGCTATCCGCATCTTCCGGAGGCCCTGGAGACCGCGAACCGCATTGCGGAGGCGTGTTCGGCGCCGGACCTCGGCGCCCTCATATTCCCGTCCATGGATCTCCCGGAGGGTGCGGACGCGTTCGAATATCTGAAAGAGGAGTGCTATCGCGGCGCCGAGCGCCGCTACGGCGAGCTTTCCGATTCGGTGCGCAAACGCCTGGACCAAGAACTGCGAATCATCCGGGACAAAGGCTTTGCGACCTATTTTCTGATTGTGCGCGATATTGTGCGGCAGTCGGCGCGCACCTGCGGCCGGGGATCCGCTGCGGCGAGCCTGGTTTCCTACTGTCTCGGGATCACGCACGTGGAGCCCATTACGCACAACCTTTTCTTTGAGCGCTTTCTCAACGAAGGCCGCACGGATCCTCCCGATATCGACGTCGATTTCCCCTGGGATGAACGCGACGGCGTATTCGATTACGTTTTCCGCAAGTACGGCCCCGACAGGGCTGCTATGATTTCCAATCATGTCGGATTCCGCGCGCGCGCCGCGGTGCGGGAAGTGGCAAAGGTGTATGGTCTTCCGGAGCAGGAGATCCAGGCCGTCACGCAGCGCATGGGCTATTACTGGTCGATTCAGCACCTCGAAAACTCCATTCAGAAACACCCGGTTTATAAAGACATGGATCTGAAAGATCCCTGGCCGGAAATAGTCCGCCTCGCGGTGAAGCTGGACGGCTATCCGCGGCACCTGTCGGTGCATTGCGGCGGGATCGTGATTGTTCCCGACAGGATGGACCGCTATGTGCCGGTCGAGCCTGCGCCCAAAGGCGTGCCGATCATTCAGTGGGAAAAGGATCAGGCGGAAGACTCCGGCCTGATCAAAATCGATTTGCTGGGCAACCGCTCGCTGGCCGTTATCCGCGATGCGCTCGCCGCGGTTAAAGAAAACTATGGGAAGGAAATCGACTATGCCCAGTGGGACCCTACGACCGATGCCAAAACCCGGGACTTTATCCGCCGAGGCGATACCATCGGCGTGTTCTACGTGGAATCCCCTTCCATGCGGCAGCTGCAGCAGAAGTGCGGCACCGGAGATTTTGATCATCTGGTGATTCACAGCTCGATCATCCGCCCCGCGGCCAACAAGTACATTCGGGAATATGTGCGTCGCCTGCGCGGCGGGTCTTACCAGTCGCTGCATCCGATCCTGGACGAAGTGCTGGGCGAAACCTACGGAATCATGGTGTACCAGGAGGACGTGTCGCGCGTCGCCATGGCGATGGCCGGGTTCAATGCCTCGGATGCGGATCTGCTGCGAAAGATTCTTTCAAAGAAACGGGCGGGCAAAAAGCTCGAGGATTACAAGGAGATGTTTTATGCCGGGGCGGCCGCGCGGGGCGTTTCGCAAAAGGCGACCGACGAAGTCTGGGACATGATCCTGAGTTTTTCGGGATACTCGTTCTGCAAGCCGCACTCCGCGTCCTATGCGCTGGTGTCCTACAAATCCTGTTATCTGCGCGCCCATTATCCCGCCGAATTCATGGCTGCCGTGCTCACGAACCAGGGCGGGTATTACTCGGCTTTTGCATACGTTTCGGAAGCGCGCCGGATGGGCTTGCGGGTGCTGCTGCCGGACGTCAATGAGAGCCGCAAAGCATACTGGGGCAAAGACAAGACGGTGCGTGTCGGCTTGATGCAGCTGAAAGGGCTGCGCGAAGCGGCGCTGGAGGCCATTCTTGAAGAGCGCAGGAAAAGGCCGTTTGCCTCGCTGGAAGATTTTCTTTCGCGCACAGACCTTGATCCTGCGGATATGAAAATCCTGATCAAGTCCGGCGCGATGGACAGCATTTCCGGCGGCGCCACGCGTCCGGAAATGATCTGGAAAACGCTGGCATGGCATGAAGTGCGCGCGGCGCGGCGCCCGATTATGCGCTCGCTTTTTCAGGACATGCCGGCCGTGGTTCCGCCGCGGGTCCCGCAGTACAGCCCCCGCACGGTGCTGGAGCATGAGCTGGAGACCCTGGATTTTTTGATCAGCCGCCATCCGCTGTCATTGTACACGGAGGCGCTTTCGAAGCTCCGGCATGTGCGGGGCGCCGATCTGCCCAAATATGTCGGTAAACGCGTGACCACGGTGGGCTGGTGGGTTACGGGAAAACTCATCACGGCAAAAAACGACGAGCCGATGGAATTCATCAGCTTTGAAGATACCAGCGCCCTCTATGAAACGGTCTTTTTCCCCCAGGCCTATGCGCGCTTCTGCCATATGTTGAACCGTTCGCGCCCCTACGTCCTGACCGGCATCGTCGAAGAAGACTTCGGGGTTGCTACGCTAACGGTCGAGTCGGTGAGGTTGCTTTAAAATTCGAGATTAAAGCAACTTCTGTTTGCTTCGCTTCGGCGGAATCTGTCCGCGCGAAGGCACATGCGTTTTCAAGGGCCCGCGCTCAGGAGTTGCTTTCGGCATGGACCGGCATTGCTCGGCATTCTTATCCTTGCCGATGCTGCTTCCAAACTGACCGGCGGACCGATTGTCCCAGACCTGCTGATTTGCCCGTCCCGGGTCCAATAAATTGCGGGTGTGCCCGCTCTTACGGGACCGCAATCTATCTTGGGCGTTGATGTATTCGCTTAAACACGAAAAAGATGGGCAAAAAGGGCTTCTAAAGCCATTTTTTAGCCATGATTTCTGTGCATCCACATGTGATCATGATTGTTATTTCGGTCCGACCCCCTAAATAAAGCCGAGGGCGTCCGGAAGGACTGGACACCGGCAAGTATGATAAAGTGGAAAACGCTTCAATGGGTAAATCCCTGTTTATGGCGCAGGGATAAGGGTTAATCCCGCGCTCGTTTTTCGGGGCATTCCAGGCCACGGCTTTGGGACGTGAACAATTATTGTTGCGGAGAAAGATATTTGAACAGCGAAGAAGCAAAGGTGGCCCACGGGTGTTTCTGGGATCGTACGAAGCGTTTTCTGGAGCTGCGTCCGGTTGGTTGTCTCCTCGTGCTGTATGTTTTATTTGTTGCCGTGTTTGCTGCCTCGATACCCCTGCCCAGAGCGGACGGTCATCTGGTCGGATCCGATGGAACGTATTATTACGCCTATCTGCCGACGCTGCTCCTTGACCGGGATCTGGATTTTTCCAACCAGTATGCACGGCTTTTGCCGCCGCAGCAGGCTGAAAATGAGGCGCTTCATCGGAATCCTTGCCTGGGCAATTTCTGCGCCGTCGGCTGCGCCGTGCTTTGGACGCCCTTTTTTCTGATAGGCCACGCTATAGCCCTGGTGTTGCGAATGGCCGGCAGTTCCATGGCGCTTGACGGGATCGGCTATGTCTACCAAGCACCGGTTCTGATCGGCAGCATAACCTACGGTTTTGCCGGTGTCCTGCTGGTCTATGGATCCTGCCGCCGGTTTTTCAGCCGATCCGTCAGCGTTGCCGCCGCTATCCTGGTGTGGCTGGCCACCAGCCTGACCTATTACATGATTGCCGAGCCATCGATGTCGCATGCCTGCTCGTTTTTTGCCGTCGCACTGCTTGTGCATCTTTGGCTTCGATTCCGGCCGCTGCCCGGCTTTCGACAGTGGGTATTGCTGGGAGCAGTCGGCGGCTTGGTGGCGCTTGTACGGTTGCCCGATGCGACGTGGCTCGCGCTCCCCTGCATCGATGCGGCCCTGATGCTGAAGGCCGCCGGAAGGCGCGGCATCGGGCGCCTGGCTGGAGGAGTTGCTTGTTTTGCGTTCGCGGCAGCTGTCGTTTTTTCTCCGCAGATTATGGTGTGGAGTGTTGTCGATACATCGTCCAATGGAATCGACTATGGAAACTCGGGCTCCTATTTTCAATGGTTTGCTCCAAGGATGCTGCCTGTTCTTTTCTCGCTCCAGCATGGGCTTTTTTCCTGGCATCCAATCCTGCTTCCGGCCGCTCTTGGGCTGGTCTTTCTTTTCCGCAGAGATCGGTCCTTTGCCCTGGCGCTGGCGTTGTTGTTCCTAACGCAGATTTATATTGTCGGCGCCTGGTACGGATGGTACGGCGGGGATGCGTTTGGCTCAAGGATGCTGATCAGGTCCTTGCCTGCGTTGGCATTGGGGCTGGCCGCGTTGGTCGCCCGGGCTTTAGCGCAGAAAGCATGGTCCGCTGTCGGCCTGCTTGGCTGTATTCTCATTGTCTGGAACGTGTTGTTTATCGCTCAATATCGATTCGGATACGTGTCAAAATTCGACGCCATTACCCTGAGGCAAATGACGCTTGGGAAAGCCGCCATGGTGAAAGACTGGATGGAGAGGGCTTTCAAGGCTGTTCGATAAAACCGCGCCGCAAGTCATTCATTGCCGAATCGGATTCCCTGGGCCAGCGGCAGATCGGAGGACCAGTTGATCGTATTGGTCTGACGGCGCATGTACGCTTTCCAGGCGTCGGATCCGGATTCGCGCCCGCCTCCCGTTTCTTTCTCTCCGCCGAAAGCGCCGCCGATTTCCGCGCCGGAGGTTCCGATATTGACATTGGCAATGCCGCAATCGGAGCCGCGCGGCGATAGAAACTCTTCCGCCCGCAGCAGCTTTCCCGTAAAGAGTGCGCTGGATCATCCCTGCGGCACATCATTGTGCAGCTTCAGAGCCTCTTCAAAATTTTCATATTCGAGTATGTAAAGAATCGGCGCGAAAGTCTCTTTTCTAACGATTTCGGTTTGCTGCGGCATGCGGATAATGGTTGGCTCCACGAACTGCGCGCCGATCTCGGGAAGGCGCCGGGCGCCAAACAGCACCTGTCCTCCATCGGCCTTGGCCTGTTCAATCGCGGCAAACATGGCGTCCACCGCTTCTGCTGTGATCAGAGGCCCCATCAATACGGACGCATCCAGCGGATCCCCGATGCGCACCTGGCGATACGCCTCAACCAGCCTTCGGATCAGTTCCTGCGTGATGCTCTTGTGGGAAAGGATGCGGCGCGTGGAGGTGCAGCGCTGGCCTGCAGTACCCACGGCTCCAAAGAGGATTGCGCGGGTCGCCAGATCCAGATTGGCGTCTTCCGCCACGATAACGGCATTGTTGCCTCCAAGCTCCAGAATGGTGCGCCCGAAACGCCGGGCTACGGTTTCCGATACCTGTCGCCCGGTTGCCGTGGAGCCGGTGAAGGAAATCAGAGGCAGGTTGCGATCCTGCAGCATGAGGGCTCCGATGCTGCTCCCGGGTCCGATAACCAGGTTGAAAATTCCGCTTCGCTGATGGTCCGCCATGACTCGGTTGGCTATATGTTGCACCGCAACGGCGCATAACGGTGCGGCTGCAGCGGGTTTCCATACGACGGTATCGCCGCATACGGCCGCGACCGCGCTGTTCCAGGCCCAGACAGCGACGGGGATGTTGAAGGCCGTAATGCCGCCGGCCCCGCCCAGCGGATGCCATTGCTCCATCATGCGATGCAGCGGACGTTCTGAGGCCAGGGTGATTCCATAGAGCTGGCGGGACAACCCGACTGCAAAATCGCAGATATCGATCATCTCCTGAACTTCGCCGTGTCCTTCGGCGCGGATCTTGCCGGTCTCCAGGCTGACCAGATCTCCAAGCGGTTCCTTCATTTCCCGAAGCGCATTCCCAAGATCGCGGATCAGGCCGCCGCGTTCAGGCGCCGGGATCATGCGCCATGTCTGAAAGGCGCGTGTCGCCTCTTCCACGATGCGCGCATAAGCCTCGGGACCGCTTTGAACTATTCGCGCAATCACCTCGCCGGTTGCGGGATTGCGGGATGCTGTTTCCCCGCTTCCCTTGTCCGATATCCAGCCGTCCGGCCCAAAACAGGCGCCCGGATTCACATCCTTCAGTGAAAGTTTTTTCAGAAGACTTGCTGTTTTTGGAGACGTCATCGCCGACCCTCCTGTTTAGTCCGCTGCAAAAAACGTAACCCAATAAAGTTAAGAAAACAAAAACAATCCTTCTCTTTGATTTATTATAAGATAGGTGCGTTATGC
>CAZLHW010000178.1:0-7670 GCA_964559085.1 uncultured Acidobacteriota bacterium
GATCAGTTCTGCAAAAACATCATCCTTTATAAGGAGTTCTCAATGATTATAGATGGGAAGTTTACGCTGCAAGCGCCCATTCAGAAAGTGTGGGATCATCTGCTCGATCCTAAAACGCTTGGCACGTGCGTCCCCGGCACCGAAATGATGGAAGCCATTGATAAAGAGACGTACGAAAGCGTGGTCGCGCAGAGAGTAGGACCGTTCAAAGTAAAGCTGAAATTCACGACGAAGCTGACGGAAGTGCGGCCGCCGAATTACATCAAGGCAGTCGGCAGAGGGGCCGATGTGACCAAATTGGGTAATTTCTCGACTGAAATCGAAGTGAACCTGAAAGAGACTTCTCCGGAGAACGTCGAAGTTTCCTACACGGCGAACGTAAGCCTGGTCGGCCGACTGGCCACCTTTGGCGAGAGGATTATGCGCGCCAAAGCCAAGGATGTGGGCGAAGAATTCACCCGCAATTTGCAGGAAAAACTGAAAGGCTAAACGGAGCGCGACCCCGGCGCAGCCGGTCGCTGCAGGAGAAGCAAACCTCTGCGACTGCTCCGTTGGCTGCTGAAGTTTTTCAAACGCGGACAGGATTTCACATCCTGTCCGCATTACCCCTCCAGAAGATACCTATCCTCTAAAATCAGAACGGTACAACATGGGGATGCGATTGTTCTTTTTTATGTGCAGTCGGAAGAGACCGGCGGTCAAGGGGATACAATAGATTCCGGCTTTTTCGTGGCGCCCGATAGGGAAGAAAGGAACGCATAGCGAGGAGATTATGGGAATATGTAAAGGCTGTAAGAAAGAAATGACGGATCCGGCAGTCACGACTTGTGAAGCGAATGTTTCCGTCCAATACCCGGATGGGGAAGCACTGCCGTCGGTCGCCTATGATCCGAGACGTCTTCATCTGCCGCAATGGTTCCGATGCCCGGACTGCAATATAGTGCCCGGAGGCAAACATCACGCCAACTGCGATCAGGAATACTGTCCGCGCTGCGGCGGCCAGCTGATCAATTGTGACTGCTTTGACGCGGAAGCAAAAAAAGACTGATCGGTGCACACATTGCCGGCGGCGCAGGAAACCGGCCGGGGAACCGGGGGCGACAAAATGGGATTTGCCAACTATACCAATATGAGCGAGCTCATGAACGAGAGGCTGGAAAAAGGGCAAATCCTCTCAATTTCAGATCTGGTGAAACTTGCGCGTGAAAAGAAACTGATCCTGGCCTCAGAAGGCGAGCTGGCGGATCAGTCGGATCTCGAAAACGGCTTCATTGCTTTAGTGGATAAGCTGTATCAAGCCAACGCCATAAAGCCTCTGCCCGCGAATGAGGCGGAGGAACACATCCTGCAGCTTTTCATCTCCGGAAAACTGGCCGAAGACGGATATGGAAGCAGAGAAGCCGATCAATTCCTGGATATCAAGTGGGCTGCCGCAATCGACCCTCTCCCTGTAATTACCAACATAACCACATTCCGCTAAATCCGTTCTGAAAGGCTTCCGGCGCGCTCTTTTTCTTGCCTGGAGTGGAGCGTGCCGACCACGCATTCCACCCCGGCAACTGAAATCCTCCCACGCTTTTCGCGCCGCAGAGGCCGGATCTCGGCCGGGGCATGGAAACCAGGGCGCGAATCTGTTCCTCGCGACAGCCAAAAATGTTTCTTTCCAATTTAATGGCGATGATTTATCGTGGGCCGACTCCTTAGGAGAGGCTCATGGAAAAACGCGGGTATCAAAATGCGATTGCCGGCTTGTTTGCCGTGACCTGGGGATTGGTTCTGCTGGATAGAAATGCAATTGCACTCCTTTTTCCTGTATTGATGAAGGAGTTCAATCTGAATAATGCCCAGACCGGCGAGATTGTAATGTATACCGGGTTCGGCTTTGTTTTATCTTCTCTCTTTGTAACTCCGCTTGCCGACAGGACCGGTTTGAAGAAGGCATGGCTGGTGCCTCTGATTGTCTTGTCCGGTGTTTTTTCCGGAAGCACCGCCTTCGTCGGCGCCCTCACCTCCATGGTGGCGGTGCGCTTCTTAACCGGATTTGCCGACGGTCCAATCTATCCGTTGATGAGCTCCATTCTTACAATTCAGGGAGATCCCAAAAGATTCGCTTTTTATCTCGGCATCATCCAGTTTGCGGGGGGCATTATTGCTCCGATTTTGGGGCCGACACTGACCATACAGCTGGCGCTGCACTTGGATTGGCACTACGCTTTCATATTCACGAGCCTGCCGACCGTCATCGTCGGAATTATCATCTGGCTTGTTCTCAAGGAAATCAAACCGGTTGCGGGGGAATTCCAGTCCAGCCGGTCAACCTCTCCGCACCAGGGGAGCGAGACCGCCATGAGATGGCGCGACGTGCCGGGCATATTCGCTTACAGGAACTGTACGCTCTCTTTCATCGCCAACATTCTTGTCATGGTTGGATTCTGGGGCATCGTGAGTTTCGGCACCACCTATTGGGTAAATGAGGGCGGGCTCACGCTGGGGCAAACCGGCTACATGACGTCCCTTTCAGGCATCGTCGGCCTCGTTTGGGCGCTGTTCATCCCGGTTCTGCTCAATCGCCTCGGCCGCAAGCCTTCTGCCGCTATTCTGACGCTCTATATCGCAGTATCCATGCTGATAATGTACCTGACGCAAGGATTGCCGGCTCAGGCAGCTTATGTTCTTGTCATCGGATGCTGCGGATTTGTTTCGGTTCTGTTTGTTGCCATTATCTGCCAAGAATCCGTGCCTCCTGCAATTGCGGCAACGGCTACGGCGATCGGCATGGCTATCGGGGAATTGTTCGGAACATCCATCACGCCTCGAATCCTCGGCTCTTTGGGCGACAGGTACGGGCTGCGGACAATTTTTTTAGTGGGCGCCGTGAGCACGCTCCTTGCATTTTTCATTACTTTCTGGCTGACTGAAACCGGCAAGGATAGGCTCGAAAAGAAACAGGCTCTGGTAAAGGCCGCGTGAACACTGCAGTCTGAGAACTGAAAGAGGGCGCCGCCGATTGCGCCAATTCTGAGAATCCGGCTTGCGGCCGGCTCCGAGACCTGCAAAAATACAATCAAAGCTTTAGACAAGAATCCCTTTAATAAACCGATGGATACGGGGACGGCCCTGTCACTGAGTTTCCGTGCGGCAATCCCGGACGCGAAAAAATGGAGGTCATGCGATGGAGTCCAAAAACGTATTGCTGGTGGATGATGATCCCGATTTTAACGAAATCAATCGGGTAGCGCTCGAACGTGCGGGTTTCAAAGTTTTTACGGCGGAGAACAGCGCGGCGGCCAGAAGGATACTGGCTGTTCAAGCGATTGACGTCGCGGTTCTGGATGTCATGATGGATACTCCGACAGAGGGTTTTGAGCTTGCGCGTGAAATGCGCCGGGACGAAAAAACAAAAAGAATCCCATTGCTGATGCTCACGTCCGTCAACACCAAGAATGAAGAGATCGGAAGTTTTGTACGGTTCACGGACCGTGAGCGGGATAAGGAATGGCTTCCCGTGGATCGGTTCCTGGACAAACCGGTCAAGCCCGAAGAGCTTGTATCCGCAATACGGACTCTTGCCGGGGCCTGGACATTTTCGCGAGGGCAGCAACCCTAAGTGCCCGGCGATTTCTCCTCTCGGTAAACAACCGGTTCTGCACGCAGAGTACCCGAATTTGTTCAGCCCTTGGCTGTCTGCGGGCGCTTTAATAAGAAATAGCAGGATATATCAGGCAGGGATTTCTGCGCAGGCTCCGCCCCGGCAATGTGGTGTGCTGCTATAGTGGCCCATCGGTTTACCGCGCGAATGCGCGGCATGGATCGGTTTCCGGAGCCCGGCCTGCCTTGATACGGGAAGCCGCCGTTCCCGCAGCCTCATCTGTTTTTCACCGGATAATCCTGCCAACAAGGGATTTGCATGCATGGATTATTGTTATATATTGAGTCTGCTATGTTTGTATTTATAACGGATCTTGATGGAACGCTTCTCGATGAGGATTATTCCTTTGAAGCGGCGCAGCCGGCCCTCAAGGAGCTGAAGGAACGGCAGATTCCGCTGATTATGTGCACGAGCAAAACGCGCGCGGAAGTCGAAGCTCTCCGGCTTGAGCTCGATAATAATTATCCCTTCATCGTTGAAAATGGAGGCGCTCTCTACATTCCCGAGAATCACTTTCCATTGCCGATTAACACCGAGACGCGGCGCTCCGGCTATGCCGTGATCGAGTTCGGCAGCCCTTATCCCGAGATCGTGCAATGCCTTCGCACCGCTTCGGAGGAAAGCGGCTGCGCCGTTCGAGGATTCCATCAGATGAGCGCGGAAGAGCTTAGCCGGCGCTGCAATATGCCGCTGGAAGCGGCTATGCGCGCAAAGCAGCGCGAATATGACGAACCTTTTGAAATATTGGATGGCGACAGTGCGCGTTTGTTCGAGGCGATACAAAAACAGAAGAAACGATGGACGCGGGGAGGCCGCTTCCACCATATATTGGGCGCGAACGATAAAGGGCACTGCGTCATTCTTCTGCGCCATTTTTACGAACGAATCTATCAATCCGTGGTCGTCGTCGGATTGGGTGACGGACTAAACGATGCGGGTTTCCTGAACCTTGTGGACATTCCACTGCTGCTGGAATCGGAAGAAATACAAGAGCTGCAGAAAGCGGTCCCCCGCGGGAAAATCTGCCCCGGAGGCGCTCACGGCTGGACGGCGGCTGTGCTGGATGTGATTCGGACCTGCCATGCCGAAGTTCCGAATCCCGCCTGATTGGTGGTGCGTGTTGATTGCAATTCTTCGCGTTTTTTGAGTCCCAGCGGGTAAGCCGAAGTAGCCGCCCAGACGCAAAAACGCGAAGAAAAACTCAAATAAACACCCGCGGATAATTTGTTAAAGGCAGCAACTCGGGATGCTTCTTCCCGTCTTCCTATGCCCTTATGGTGACGCGAAGGCTGTTCCCGGATGCAATAAAACCACCGCACGGTCTTTCAACTCCGAGTTCCTGCGGATACCGGTTCTTGCCGGATCTCCAAGGAGCGGCGCTGCGCGGCCAAGCGTGATCCGTATCTCGTCTGCCTGTTTTTCGCTCAGCCTGGCGGGCAATTCAATCGTTGCCTGAAGATGCGGGAACTGGTGCAGGATTGCCTGGATATCCTGTATCCAGGAGCCTCTATTCGCAACGCGGCTCATTCGCGCTTTGAAATCAAACTCATACCTGGACGGAATGCAGTGGAAACGCACCTCCCCGCCAAGAAGTCCCATCTGCCGTTTCACCAGGTTTGCCAGCAATTCCGTTGCATCTTCGGACAAGGGAGACTCCGCAAGGTACTCGATGCGGAAGGCGGATGTTTTACTGCCGAGGGCGAGGTCGGCGCTGACGCGAAGGATATGGATGGAATCAGGAAACGCCGCGGCGCGCAGGCTAGTATCAATCTCGTTTCGCAGGAGTGCGACAATTGCATTGATATCCGGCTTGTAGTCCACAGAATCCGGCGTCGTCCGCGCAAGCATGCCGCGAATTTTGGTCCCTTCGCCGATATCGCTTAGGCTTTGCACGAGGTCCAACCGCGTTCGCCGGCCGGTCCGGTCCGACACTCTTTGCTCGAATTGCCGAATATCCGAAGCGGTGAAGAAATCGTTGGTCGCAATCTGAATGCGAACGTAGATATCGTCCTTGCCGATGTTTGATGAGGAATTAATAATGGCGGATCGTCCCGGGGCATCAAACATCTTTTGCAGGTCCGCGATCGCCTGGCGGGCGCGGAATTCCATGCTTAGCTGGTTGAAGGCCATCTGCAGCGGAATAACCAGGGCCAGGAGGAAAATGACGACGACCAGGAGGCGCGAATGCATGCTTCCTGCGCGGCCTACGATGCCCCCCAGCTTCATGCGGTCGAACATGAACTGCACCAGCGGCTGGCTCAGTTCCTGCTGTTTCCACGCCCGAATCGAGGCAAGGGCGGCCGCCTGCGGCATCCCGACCAGGATATACACCAGCGACGCTCCCAGGATGGCGGCAAAGAAGTTGGCGGTAAAAAGAAGCGCCGCGCCCTGGAAGATTTCGGCGCTGAATTCGCTTCCGAATCCGAATCCCAAAACGACAAGAGGCGGCACGAGCGTGAGACCAAGAATGGCACCGGGGAAATAGTGCAGCAGCCGCCTCCTCGAAAAGAGGAGGGCCGCGCCGGACATGCCGGCAAAGAGCGCAACAAGAAAATCCAGGATTGTCGGTTTCGTGCGCGACGAGATTTCCGCTGTGACGGCATTAAAAGGGAGCAATTCGCTGAAGAAGGCGGACAACAGCGCGATCATGGCGGCCACCAGGAGCAATTTCAGCAGCAGCTTGAGGAGCAGATAAGTATCGCCGACGGCCAGCGCCAGCCCCGATGCCAGGACCGGCCAGGCAATAGGGACAATCAGCGCCGCTCCGATAATGATGGAGCCCTGGTCCAGCACCAGGCCAAGTGCGGTAAGAACGGACGCAAAGAATATCTGCACCCAGAATAGAGGCGGCGCCAGCGCCGAGGCGCGGATGGCCTGAAAATAGCGCTGCTCGCGCTCTTCAGGACGTATTCCGAAGAGCCGGAGCATTTGATTGGTGAAAGAAACAGGCTCTATTCCGGCCCCCTCCCCGGACAAGGCAGACGAATCCTCGGAGCGCCGCGCCGGCGCTGCAGTTCCCTGCTCGGATATTGGGGATTCCATCGGCGGCGCTGCCATCTCGGATTTTGCTGCTGACGCGGCGGCGTTCTCCGGGAGGGCGTCCTCCACCGTCTCTTCGGAGAGAAGGGGGCGCTCTTCATCCTTTTTTGACAGCTGTCTTTCCGCAAGATAGATGCCGCCCGTCATCAGGAGATTGGTCAGAACGATGGACATGAATGCGTAGACCGGGAACTGTTCGGTTCCGGCAATATTTTGCTGCATCGGAAGGGACGCCATCACGGCCGTGGTCAGCCCGCGCGGCAGCATGAAGAAGATAGCCTTCAATTCCACGGAACTGAAGAGGCTCCGCCGGACTGCCAGCCGCGTCGCCAGCCACCGGCCGGCAAGCAATAAAAAGACAATGGCGAGGCCATAGAGAGCGGTTTCGAGCTTCAGTGTGCCGAAATCCAGGAGAAGACCGAGGTATACGAAGAAGAAGGTGCGGATGAGGAAGGAAAGCTCTGCCGTGATGTTCTTCATGAACTCCTGCAGAACAAACTGCTCTGCACGGATATTGATCCCGAAAAAAACCGAAGGCGCACTCCTATCCGATCGGCAACGGTGTGCATGTTTTCGAGGACCATCCCGAACATGAGAATCGCGAGCGCCGCGCTTCCGTGCAATTCTTCCACTCCGAAATAGAGGAGGAAGACAAATCCCAGCGTCAACATGTAGGCCAGCGGTTCTTTTCCCAGCCAGCCGATAAGGCGCGACCACAGGACGCCTGCTACAACCGAAACCACAAAAGCAACGGTAATGGACAGAAAGAGCGCGAGCGCTATTCCGGACAGGCTCTGTTTTCCCGATGTCTGGACATCCGTAAGGAGCAGGACGCAAACGATCAGCAGCACATCGCCCAGTGCGGATTCGAGCTTCAGAATGGTCTTGATCTCTTTCCGGGCGCTCAGGCCGGACACAACCGGCAGGCAGATGGCGGGACTGTTTGCTCCCAGGATGGCCGCAAGGAGAAGGGAATTGAGCA
>CAZLHW010000179.1:0-7669 GCA_964559085.1 uncultured Acidobacteriota bacterium
GGCTCACCCTGGCACGGAAGGAATAAACTCCCGCAATGGCCCGCCTGAGAATGCGGGCGGACAGGGCCGGATCATGCAGGATCAACTCTTCCAGTTCTTTGGCATTACTCGTATCGGCATCCAGCGTCTGAATAATTTTGATAAGAACAAGAGGGATGCTCGGGATCTCGAATCCTTTGTTGATCGGAAACGGCATCGGATGTCTGGGTGCGCCCATAGGAATACCTGCCACTAAGTCCTCCCTATCATCTATTCGTTCCAACAGGAGGAAACCTTTAGTTAGCATTTGCCCCTGCCCCGAACCCTGTCCGATACCGGAGCCGGCGACGAATTTCAGCGCCGCAAAACCCTTATCCCATGCGATTCCGAGTTCAATTTCGAGGTTTTTATTGCCTCGGTCTGCGGATTCGGTTGTATCATGAAGCATAATTCTGACCTTTTCACTGCCAGGAGACAGCCTATGGAATTTCGACAGAGACCTCGAATAGGCGTTATGGGCCCTGCGTTGTGCCTCCCTGAGGTATACAACCTGGCCCGCGAAGTCGGCTTTCTGATCGGCAAGAAAGGAGGAATACTGATCTGCGGAGGCAAGAGCGGCGTAATGGAAGCCTCTGCCAGAGGCGCAAGGGAAGCCGGAGGAATCACCATCGGCATCCTGCCCGGCGCAAATGCCGAGGAAGCCAATCCCTACATAGATATCCCTATAGTGACGGATCTGGGGAATGCGCGAAACGCCATCAATGTTTTGACGAGCCAGGTCATTATCGCCATTCACGGGTCCTATGGGACTCTTTCCGAAATAGCTCTGGCGCTGAAATGTCACACTCCCGTCGTCGGCATTGGAACATGGGACCTGATCCCGCCGGGCGGAGAAGAACTGCCGATTACGTACGCTCGCAACGCCGAAGAAGCCGTGACGGCGGCATTGAATCTGATCGCAACACACTCGGGAAGCGCACGGGCATAGTTCTATCTGCCGGTCTCGGCAATGTAGCGAATGAGATCCGTTGTCGTGAGAATCCCGGCAACGCGGCGATCGGCATCTATTACGGGCAGGCATCCGACTTTGTTTTCAAGCATCAGGCCTGCCGCCTCCGAAATGGAGGCATCAACCGGAACCGTGACAACATTGCGCACCATGATCAGGTGCAGCGGACGGTGCAGGCTTTCCCGATCGGACCTGTTTTCGGATATCGTGCCGAGTCACCTGCTGACATAGTAGCGAATGTCGCGGTCGGTCACCAGCCCGACCAGGCGTTTCTGCTCATCCAGCACGGGAAGATGCCGGATGCGCTTTGCAACACACAGATCCCTCGCATTGCCCAATGGGGTATCCATGTCGGCGCAAACAACATCACGGCTCATAAGATCCACGACAGCAACCATAGTGTTCTTATCGTCAAATCCGGCTCAAACCTGTTCCCGTCCGTTGTGAAATTCATCTTTGAAAAATCGTGCGGGGCATGGCATCATGCCCCCAATTTTAGTGCAGCCCGGGAGGAGTATTCGTTATGGCCCGAAAAAAACTTGAGGATTCTGTCGCGGAACACAGAGAAAAATCCAATCTGAGCGCCGGAGTCGCCGTCATTACGCTCTCCACGTCGCGATCCCTCGATACGGATAAATCGGGCGACGTGCTTCAGAAATTGCTGGAAGCCGGCGGGCATCAGGTCCTTGTGAGAAAGGTCATCCCCGACAGCCGCACTGTCCTCAGAGCCACACTGCGCGAACTGATACGAGAAAAAAATATCCATGCCATTATCACCACGGGAGGCACCGGATTGGCGCCGATGGACATCACGATTGAAACCGTCCAGGGCATGCTGGATAAAGTTCTCCCTGGTTTCAACTCTCTGTTTATGCTGCTCAGCTATCCTCAGGTTAAAAGCGCGGCCATGCTATCACGAGCCCTTGCGGGCACAGTCAAGGGAAAGATCGTTTTTTGCTTGCCCGGAAGCCCGCGAGCCTGCCAATTGGCCATGGAATCCCTCATATTGCCGGAGCTCGGCCATATTCTCATGCTGCTTCGGAGCTAAATGAAAACGCTTGTGCGACCCTGCGGTCTTTTTCTATTCGATCTCGACGGCACACTGATCGATTCGCGGGAGGATATTGCGCGGTCACTCAATCTCGCGCTGGCGCGCATGAATCTGCCGCCTCTAACGGAATCCAGCGTGACGGCTTTTGTGGGAAACGGCATGCGTCCGCTGGTTGAACGCTCCCTGCGCCAAACGACCGGCGTTCAACCGGAAACCGCCCTAATTCAGGAAGGTCTGCGCTTGTTCTTAGAGGAATATGAAAAACATCTGGTCGACCAAACCCGTCTCTACCCCTATGTGAAGGAAGGACTGGACAGGATCGCCTGGGCTCGCCTTGCGGTCGTATCCAACAAACCGGAGGCCTTTTCCCGACGCGTTCTGGAAGAGCTGGGCATCGCGGAGCGTTTCCACATCATTTTAGGCGGAGACAGTGTTCAGAAACCCAAGCCGGACCCGGAAGCACTCTTCCGGGCGATTGAGGC
Source organism: uncultured Acidobacteriota bacterium (assembly GCA_964559085.1). GTDB lineage: Bacteria > Acidobacteriota > UBA6911 > UBA6911 > UBA6911 > UBA6911. The sequence continues at coordinate 2,522 of CAZLHW010000179.1, forward strand.
CTGCGGCGGATCCATTATCGAAACCGCAATGGTTGGCGATAGTGCAATCGATATTCAGGCCGGCAAAGCCGCCGGCGTTATGACCTGCGGCGTCCTGGGAGGGTTTCGCCCGAAAGAAGAAATTCAGAAATCCGGATGCGACATTATTGTTGAAAGCCTGCTCGAGCTTGCCGATCATTTCTGCTCCCCCGGATAAAATCACCCACCGGACCACACGGGTTCCGCCCCGCGCTTGGAATCGCGGAGAATTCAATGGCACATTCAATGCATGAAATCGCGAGTCAGCGCCGGGCTGCTGATGTATCGATTGATAGAAGGCTCTCTGCAGGTGTTTCTCGCTCATCCGGGCGGCCCCTTGTTTCAAAGCAGGGATGAAGGGTACTGGACGATTCCTAAAGGGGAGCCACCCGAAGGAGAATCTCTCATGGATGCCGCCATCCGGGAATTCGAAGAGGAAACAGGCATCAAGCCCCACGGCCCGTACCGCGAGCTCGGATCGATCACACAGAAGGGCGGGAAGGTGGTGCATTGCTGGGCTTTTGAGGGAAACCACGACTCCAGCCAGCCAATTCGGAGCAATTTTTTCGAAATGCAGTGGCCGCCCAAATCAGGACACATGCAACAATTTCCGGAAGTGGATCGGGCTCAGTTCTTTTCACCGGCCGAGGCAAGGGCCAAACTAAAAGACACACAATGGCCTCTGGTTGAACGCCTGCTCGCAGCCCTGAACTCGAAGTCTCAAAACGGGCAGCAGTCATGAGAATACTCTTCATCTCGGGCAATCGCGAAGATGTGGATATACGCGTTCCGGCGCTTGGAATGGCCTGCGTGGCCGCCGCAGCGGAGAACGCGGGCCATGAAGTCCATGTTCTGGATCTGCTGATTGAACGCGATCCGCGCGCTTCCGTTTTGCATGCAATCCATAGTATCAATCCGGAAATTATTGCCGTTTCCGTGCGGAACATTGACGACCAGAGAGCACACGGTCCGCGGTTTCTTCTGGAGCAGGCTCGCGAGGCCATCGCCTGGTGCAAAGAGAGCAGCAAGATCCCGATCGTTCTGGGAGGCGCAGGATTCAGCATTCTCCCCCAGCCGATTCTGGAGTATCTGGATGCGGACATGGGCATTCAGGGTGAAGGAGAGATGGTCTTTCCGGAACTGCTTCGAAGGCTCGAGGCGGGAGAGAATATCGACAATCTGCCCGGCCTGTATCAACAGGGCAAAAGCGCTCCGGGGCGAAGATCGTTTATCAAAGATCTGGATACGCTCCCCTTGCCGGATCCCGCCATCCTGGCGCGTTCGCTTTCAGGCGCCAGGAATGCCCCCGTTCCCATTCAGACGCGGCGGGGATGCCCGATGTCCTGCAGCTACTGCTCCACGCCCACCATCGAGGGCAGGAACGTGCGCTGGCGCTCGCCGGAATCCATTGTCGACTGGATACGGCGTTGGGTGGCCGAAGGATTTCATAATTTCTATTTCGTGGACAACACGTTCAATCTTCCCCCTTCTTACGCCATGCAGCTCTGTTCGCACATCATTGAAGCCGGACTGGATATTTCCTGGCGCTGCATTCTGTATCCGGGGGGATTATCCGAAAAGCTCATCGGGATGCTCGCCCGGGCGGGATGCAGAGAAGTGAGCCTGGGATTTGAGAGCGGCGTCGGCAGCATGATTCATCGCATGAAAAAGCAATTCACGCTGGCGGAGGTCCGCGCGGCATCGGAACTGCTGCGCCGGCACAACATTCGCAGAATGGGATTTCTGCTGCTGGGCGGCCCGGGAGAAACGCGAGAAACCGTAGAGGAAAGCCTGACCTTCGCGGATTCGCTTGAGCTCGAAAGCCTGCGCATCAGCATTGGAATCCGCATCTACCCGAATACCGATATCGCGCGCAGAGCACGGGAAGAAGGCATGATTTCCTCGGAACAGGATCTGCTGTTTCCCCGCTTCTACCTGGCCCGCGGATTGGAGCCCTGGCTCTACGATACGATCGTTCAGCGCCTTCCCGCGAATCCCACGTGGACGCTGTAAATGACCGCCGGAGATCCGTCAAAAAGCAGCCACGGATTGCACGGATTTTTTAAATTGCTTTAATCCGTGGCTTTCTTTCACAAAAGCTTGGGTCTGCAGATTAGGCTGAATGGATAGGGCGTTCGTCGAGAAGGCGATCCACCAGGGCGCGCTCGCCGGGATCCACAGCAGTAAGAGAGCGGACCTGCCCCGCCTCAACCGCCGCGACAGGGACCCCGTCCCGGTAGAGAATCCGATTTCCCAAAACAGCCGGAATCCGGGGTCCGGGGGTCAGAATACCGACCAGGTTCAGCGGATCGCATGCGGAAATGCGTACATAGCGCCCCGGCGGTTCCTTTCTGAGCAGGGTACGTAGTGCATCCACCGCTTCGGGCAATGCAAACTGCTCGCCGTTCACCGCCGCAATAAAACGCCCGCCTCGTATCTCTCCCCGCGCCTCGAACCGGCGAAGCACGTGAAGCAGTTCGCGCCACGGCGGCGCGGCAGGCTCGCGTATCAGCAGTTCCCGACAGAGAATGCCGTAGCGGCGCAAATACTGTTGTGCCCAGAATTCCGTCTTATCCTCAGGCGCCTCTCCCCTGAATTCAAGAAGAGACCATCGCCCTTCCCTCGTGCGCCGCGGCTGTCGGCGGTGGCGGCGGGAGTGCGCTTGCCGCTTGGCCTCTCCCGTGATTAATGAGCGAAGGGCGGCAAAGGAATCTGCGGTAACCATACCCGCGGCAGCCAGCTGCCACAGCGCCTCTTCTACTTCCGAAGGCAGATGCCTTGTTCCAAGAAAAATCTCAGGGAAAAAACAGGCGCCGTGAATGCGCAGGAAGGCGACCACGTCCCGTGCCGTCGCAGATAGCGTTCCCTCGTCGGCAGGATTCGCGTCCAGAAGCCAGCCCAGATCTTCACGGATGCCGAGACCCAGCGGCGCAACGCGCGTGATGCCGGGCCGCCGCGACGGGATTTCGGCCTGGGTCGCGCGGCGTATAAATCGTCCCCACACCACGTCTCCGCTGAGGCAAAGTGCATCGAGAAATGCCTGCTTATAATCGGACACGCGCGCTTTAAGAATTTCGCTTTCCCATGCGGCGCCGGCTGCCTCAAACCCCTGGAGCTGGTCCACCGCTTCCAGAACGCCCTGTTCCCCGCTCCATTGCGTGCCCGGAGCCACATGCTGCCAATCAAAAAGGAAACGAAGGAAGGCAGCCGGCGGTACCGGCTCGATCTCCCTGCGCAGATGCGCAATAGTTGCGCGATGAATTCTTGCCAGGATGCGCCGATCGCAGAATTCTTCTGTTTCGGGACCGGAGAAGCAACCTCTCAAGACCAAGCCGGTTTTTTCCAGTCGCCGGAGAGCAGCCGCAACATCCGCCTCAGGGAAACCGAGCCTTTCGGACAAACCGGCTGCTGTAACAGGGCCGCTCACTTCAACCCAACCCCGGATGATGGAAACAAGCGGAGGATCCTCGGTTGAAGAGAAACCATCGCCTTCGACCAAAGCGTTGGCCAAATCCGCAGTCTCGGCTGCCGACCAATAGATCCGGCCATTGATTTCGCACCGCAATGCGCGGCCGTCGCGGATGAGGGTTTCCATCCATGAAACCGCTCCGGGAGGCAGCAACCGGCTTTCAGTCTCCGGGAACAGGACAAAACCAATCAGAGCGTCGTGCAATTCCTCGGGATCCCGCATCACGGGCCACGCATCCTCTGTCGCACTCTGAATTGCGTCCGGATGCAGCGTCCCCAGATCATCGGCACGTTCCGGAAGCGCCCTGCGCAGGATGACGGCCCGTGCTCGCCGCTCTTCGATCGGCGCGTTATCCAGAAAAGCGTAGGGCATCGCATTCAGAATCTGATGGGAAAACGCCGACGGCATCGGGGTATCCCGACCGGAGAATTGAATCTCCCCCGTCTCGATCTTTTGGAGCACCCGGCGAAGTCCTTCGGTGTCCATTGCTTCATGCAGACAATCGCGCAGCGATTCAAAAAGCAGCGGGTGATCGAAAAGGCGCGACCCGGAAGCCGGCGCGGCATCGGCGCACGAGAGGGACTCCGGAAGAACGGATGCCAGCAAATCCTCCGATCGCATGCGCTGGATGGGATGCGGCACTCTCTTCCCCGCCATGAAGCGGAGCAAGGCCAGCGAGCGCGTGGCGGCCCATCGCCAGCGAGTGACAAAAAACGGCGAGGCCAGCACGGCTTGAACCAGCACTTCATCCAGATTTTGCGGATCCAGGAACAACAGCAGGTCCCGCAGCGGGAAGGATTGCTGCGGCCCAAGCGAAATATTGATGCCGTCATCTGTCGCCGAGGCCTGCAGCTCGACACTGTACCTGCGGGAGATGGCATGACGCAAGGCCAGTCCCCAGGCTTTATTGATACGGGCGCCCAGGGGCGCATGCACTACCAATTGCATGCCGCCGGCCTCATCAAAAAAACGCTCCACAACAAGGCGTCCGGAGGAAGGCACGGATCCAAGCACGCGCTTCCCTTCCTCGAGATAAGCGCAAGCCTGCTCTGCCGCGGGCACGGAAAGGCCGACTTCTTCAACAAGCCATCTCAGGCAACGGTCGCGGTTTTCCATCCGGAGGTCTATCCCTTCGCGGATCTCCGAAACAAGGCGCGAGAGTTCCTGCGTCCGGGCCGGCGCTTCGCCTATCCAGAACGGGATGTTTGGAGCTTGGCCGTGCGCATCCTCAACCAGCACTCTTCCCTTTTCTATCCTGCGGATGCGCCAGGACGTATTCCCAAGGAGGAACACATCGCCGGCCATGCTTTCAGCGGCAAAATCTTCATAGACGTTGCCCACATAGGTGCCGTCCGGTTCCGCGATCACATCACAGCTGGCATTGTCCGGTATTGCGCCCCCGCTCGTCAGCGCGGCAAGCCGGGCGCCGCGCCGCGCGCGCAAAACGCCATGAATGGCGTCGTGGTGAAGATAGGCCGATTTGCGGCCCAGCTGGGTCGCAAATCCCTCGGCAAGCATTTGGATGACGCGATCGTAGGACTCCCGCGGCAGGGCGCGATAGGCATAGGCATTGCGGAGGACGGCAAAAAGATCGTCAACGTTCCACGCCTCCGCCGCGCACATGGCCACGATCTGCTGGGCGAGAACATCCAGAGGCCAGG
>CAZLHW010000180.1:0-7655 GCA_964559085.1 uncultured Acidobacteriota bacterium
TCTCATTCATCGTTTCTCGAATCTCCGGGCTGCGCCCGGAGCTATCTAACGGTTTTCCAGGCCGGACTGATTCCTCTCGCCCCTACAGGGATGTGCCGAAGGAATAGCCATCGACTCGCACTTTCGATTACACCCATTAGCCGATACTCGATATCCGACAGCGGGGCTTTGGTTATGGCCGCAGGGTGCAATGCTGTGAAGCATGGCTACAGCTGCTTTTGGGTAGATTCGATATCTGCCGGGGTCTGCGGCCTTCGGTGCGCGACCCTCTTGGGGGATGGGCGGCGAAATATGCCGACAATGCCGAACAGCAGGAATCCCAAGACAATACCGACGATCAGTGGAACGGGCTGGAGATAATTGCGCACCTGGCGAACGGCATTGGACGCCTCCAGGACCCTTTCCTGCTGATAGAGGGGTATCTCCTGAGAGTTTTTGTCGATCAATCTGGCATGGATGAAAAGCCGGGCATCCTGCGTGCCCTGATTTTCAATGCTCCACCGCCACGTCGATTGATCCCGTTCTGCTATCTCACGGATCGGTTCGGAGCCTTCCGGAGTTATCACCAGGGATGAGGAGTTCGAGTCCAGCTCCACCTGCAACTTCACTTTATCCCCCAGGGTGCGCAGCAAAAGCCTTTCCTCCGGATTGATGCGCACGTGGTCGATGGACTCTGCTGCAAACGCGACTTCCCCGTTTTTGCTTTCACGGTGATTCAGATATAGCGGCAGGCGCCAGTTCAAAGAACCCAGCAGGACATTGTTTACATAAACATTCGCCTTGCCGGCGCTGAAGCCGCGTTCGATTTTTTCTTCAACAATGCGCGTGCGGATTGCAGCGACCATCCTGGAAAAATCATCGAGCTTTTCTTTTGCTTCCTTGAGTTTCAGATACTGATTGGCCAGGGAGTCCTTATTGGATGTCAGCGTCGCGATCGTGCTCTGCATTTTCTTGTTCGCCGCCTTCAGCTCTTCATTGTCGCCCGTAAGCCGCGCATTCGCGGCCTGCTGGGATTCGAGGTTTGTGCGCAAGGAGACGATTTGATTTGTCAGACCGTCGTTCTCTTTTTGAAGTTTCTTCATAGCCTGGCCGAGCTCAACGATCTGCGCCGTAATGTCGCGCGCCGAGTCGATCTTGAGGTTCAGGGATCGCTGAATATTCGCGAGCTCTTTCTGATAGCCTTGCGCGCTTCCCCTGGCATCCCGGAGCTCCTCTCCCAGCCGCGATATCTGGGAGGCGGAATTGTCGATTTTTTCCTGAAGAGCGGCATTGGCGCTTTTCAGGCGGGAAATTTCCGCCTGTTGCGACCGCGCTTCGGATTCGAGCTTGCGGTTTTCGGATTGCGCTTGAGAAAGCTGCGCGGAAACATCCTGCAAGTGATTTTTCAGATTTTCATTCTCGCGCTTCACTTCCTGGTATGCGGGGACAAGCGGGGCAATGTTCCTAAGCACCGAATCCCGGTTGATGGAAGCCGAAGCAGCCATCTGGCGCACGGACTGTTCAAACTGATCCTCGACAAATGTGCGTTTCGCATCATCGATATCCGCATATTTCAGGCCCTCCGTGAAGGTCGCCCGCAGGGCGCGGTCGAATATATCCCGGTTCGGAAAGCCGTCCTGCAAATTGGCATCAAACGCAAAACAGATTTCCACCGTTCCGGGTGCGGTAATCCCCCCCATGCGAAACTTTATTTCATCCTTTGCAAAATCCACGAGAAGCACGCGAAGCTGATCTCCCACTTTAAACCGGGGCGTTCCGGTTCCCGGATCGACTCGGAAATTCTGGCCGCTGATGCGTATAAAGTGCTTTTCCGAGTAGATTGGAATCTTTAAAAACATTGCTTTATTTTCATAGTCCCGTTTGTATTGATCCTGAATCTCCCTGGAAACACCGGAGAAGCCTGGGGCGGCTACGCAGAGAAGCAGAATCATCAAGCCTGGAATCCGGGACGGGAATACGCTGTTGGATTGCATGGATGTCCTCAATTAAAGTTGGCAGGGTAATAATAGCACAAAGCCGCTCAATCCTTTTCTGCCTGGGAGTTTGTACGAACGGGACTCCCGAAGCCGCATTCTGATTCTATTAGCCCGCAGCTCGATAACAAGTTAGTAGTTTCGATCCAATGCGAAGAAGTGTATGATGAGCGAGATGTCCTTAGGAGGTTGTTTTTGCTCCGCGGGGCAAATCAGCCGCGTGCTGTATTCCGGGGTGACTGATTGCGTATTGAATACGGTGCTCGAAGCGATCCGGGAAGAGTCCGGACTTCCAACGAAGATGCATGCATTGCCAATCCACGAAGCAGGGTTTTCCTCGTAGCTGACGGCATGGGCGGTCATGCCGCGGGTGAAATCGCCAGCCAGATTGCCGCCTCGACCGTAGAGGAGGTTCTATCGGGTAATACGCAGGGAATGGCAATGGAAGAACTTTTACAGCTTGCTGTAACCAAGGCGAATTCCTCTGTATATGAAACCCAGAAACAACGCCCCGAATGCAGGGGAATGGGAAGCACGCTGACCGTTTTGACTTTCGTGGACAGCCGTTATTACATCGCGCAGGTGGGAGATTCCAGAGCGTATCTTTATCGGAACTCTGTGCTAAGCCAGCTGACGCGCGATCATTCGCTGGTATGGCCGCTCTTTGAAAATGGCATCCTTACCAAGGATGATATCTCCCGCCATCCGCAAAAAAATCTTATTACCCGATCGATTGGGACTCAGGCCCGGGTGGAGCCGGACCTTCAGACCGGAACTGCGCTTGAGGGCGACATCTTTCTTCTATGCTCCGACGGGCTGACGGATGTATTGTCGGATCGGGAGATCCTCCACGTCCTATCAGGCGCCGACAAAACGCCCCAGGAGCTTAGCGAACTGCTGGTGAATGCGGCCAATTCGGGCGGAGGACCGGATAATATTACTGCCGTGGTTGTCTGTCTGACTGCAGGGCAATCCTGATCCATCGCCGATTTTCCACAGGGCAGGATTTCGATGCCCCTATCGAAGGTAAGTCTATTGCTTGCTGAAATTACGGCAATCTGCGCACAGACATTTGCACAGGTTTTCCACAACAGGTGTGAATTTCTATTGAGAAGGACGGCGGGAGATTTTTACCCGAAAATCGGACAGGGACAGGCCGCTGATCTGAAGGACCTTGTCCCTTGATTTGGCTCCTGCGAGTATCTGAAGGTTGGATTTGGGCACGCCAAGAGACTTGGATAAGAACTCGATGACGGCGCGATTGGCTGCGTCCTCGACAGGCGGAGCGGTGACCTTTACCTTCAATGCGCCGTCATGCACTCCGGATACCTCGCAGCGCTTCGCGCGCGGCTGAACATGCAGCCGGATAACAATTCCTGCCTTGGTTTCGTTGGCGTCTAATTCCATGCCCGTCATTGCCGCGTTCCGAAGATGGCGGTTCCGATGCGAACTATCGTGGATCCTTCACGGATGGCTGTCTCGAAATCATGGCTCATGCCCATCGAGAGATGCTTTTCCCCAAGACAGCCGGGCATCTCCGATTCGATCGCATCCCTCAAGTTGCGAAGCCCGGCAAAGTAAGGCCGAGATTTTTCGGGATCTTCAAAGAATGGGGGGATCGTCATCAAACCATTGATCCGGATTCCCTTCAATCCCGAAATCCCCCGAACAATATCCGCGACAGCAGCCGGTTCGGCGCCGAACTTTGTCTTTTCTCCTCCGAGATCAACTTGAATCAGCACAGACAGGACCTTGCCGATCTCTGCGCAGGCCCGGCTGAGTCTGGTTGCGAGCTTTATGCTGTCAACCGAATGGATCACGTCAAACAATTCCGCAGCGCGTTTTGCTTTGTTGGACTGGAGATGGCCGACCAGGTGCCATTCCAGTTTTGCCAGGGAGCGGAAGTAAAGTATTTTCCTCTCTGCTTCCTGTACGCGATTTTCTCCAAACCGGCTTATTCCAGCTTCTGCAGCCTGGCTGATGCAGTCGACGGGGAATGTTTTGCTGATAGGTAGAAGCGTGATTTCCGCCGGCGAGCGATTGCACGCGGCTGCTGCTGCGGCAACCCTCTCCCGGATCCGTTGGATATTTTCAGCAATAGTGCTCACGAGATCCACCCTTCAAAGAATCGCGGCGCACAACGCCGCCCGTACCGCAGCATTTGAATTCCGCGTTGAGTTGCGATGCGTGCTTTGCTACTCTGAAAGCTCAATTCTAGATTTCTTCTTCGTAAGTGGCAAGGATCCCGATGTTTATTACATTTGAAGGAATCGAAGGTTCGGGCAAAAGCCTGCAGATAGCACGAGCATGCGATTATGTGCAGCGGAAAGGCCTGGCGTGTATTCTGACGAGGGAGCCCGGCGGCACCAATTTCGGCCTCGCTCTGCGGAAGGTGCTCCTTGCAACGGACGGCTGCCATAGAGAGCCCTGGTGCGAGCTGCTGCTTTACCTGGCGGATCGATACCAGCATTTGAAAGAGGTCATTCAGCCTGCCGTCAGCAAAGGCTGCGTGGTACTGTCCGATCGCTATCAGGACGCTACCCGCGCCTACCAGGGCGCCGCCCGCGGCATACCGCTGCCGGAGATTGAAGCCGTAGCTCGCATTATGGGCATTATTGAGCCAGACAAAACGATCCTTTTGGATCTGGATGCGGAAACAGCGCTCGCTCGCGCTCGCGCGCGCAATGCGGCAAGCCCGGTGGCGGCTGCGGAAGGACGGTTCGAAGCGGAGGACCTGGAGTTCCACAAAAGGGTTCGGGCGGCTTACCTTGAACTGGCAAGGCAATGGCCGCAACGCATCCGGATTGTCGATGCTGCCGGTACGCCGGACGAGGTATTTTCGCGGATTGCCGCTATGCTGGATACCTGGTTTCCGGGATAATGGCGAGCCGTATTCCGGATTATGGATTGGATGCCTGTACGCCAGGTAAAGACAATGAAAGCGTAATGCAGAAAAGTCCGGGCTGCGTTCGTGCCGGAGCGGCCTATGGCGGCATTGTGCCGATTGCCCGCGCCCTGAGCACCGAAGGCCTGGGTTGCCGGCCAACAGATCCATCAGCCCTGACAGGGCGCCGGAGCCACGCGACGCTCGGCTCTTTCACCCTGGGCTCTAATGCCCTGCGCTTCCACCGCTGAAGTTAATGCAAAACTGCAGCCCATAAGGACAGCGCAGACTGCGTTTTCGCAAACACTATGAACTATCCGAATCTAAGCAACTTTTTGGGAAATAAGCGCGCGGTGGAGATATTAAAGCGCGCGATAGAACAGGACCGGCTGCCTCATGCAATGATCTTCGCGGGGCCGGCGGGCGTCGGCAAATGCACTCTTGCGCTGCTCATTGCCCAGCACCTGAATTGCCTGTCTCCTCTGGCGACAGGAGCATGCGGCTCCTGCGCCGCCTGCAAAAGGATTATGGCCGTCATCGAGAGCCGCTATATTCAATGCCAGACGCTGAAGGGCGAAGGATTCTGCGGACACTGCGCCGGCTGCAAAATCCGAACCAAGCGGCATCCGGATATCTTCCTGATCGAACCTGAAAAAACAACAATAAGCATTGAGCAGATCCGCTCCATGATTGACGAGATCGCCTTTCAGCCTCTGGAGGCGCGTTATCGCGTTGTCATACTGGATCCTGCGGAGCAAATGCGCCAGGAAGCGCACAACAGCCTGCTCAAGACTCTCGAAGAGCCTTCGAGCCGCACCATCATTATTCTCGTAACTACCAATCCCTACATGCTGCTGCAGACAATTCGCTCCCGCTCGCGGATGCTGCTTTTTGGCGAGATACCCCAGGATCAGATTGAGCGATATCTGATCACAACCTGCGGACGGTCCTGCGACGAAGCGCGTCTTGCAGCCGCTCTTAGCGGAGGAAGCCTCGCGGCGGCTTTAAATTTTAATACGGAAGAATATCAGGAGATTCGCAAACAGGCGCTGGAGTTTGTGACCCTGCTTCTGAGACGGGGTTCTTTTGCGAAGGCAAGTGCTTTGGCCGGCCAGGTTGCCAAAGATAAGGCTTTTTTTCAGAATTGGATCGAATCTGTAGCGACGCTCCTCCAGGATGTTTATTATGCATCGAAAGCGGTCGACCGCGTCGGGAATCGCGATTTACTCGCCAAACTGCAGGACATTGCGCGGATCGCCCCGAACCCCAGAATCCTTGCCGGCATTGAGGCGGTCCGGAAATTGAAGCAGGATCTTCAGGTCAACGTAAACCGGCAGATTGCCCTTGAGGCGATGTTTATTAGCCTTGTAGGGAGGGCTTGAAACAGACAGGTGCCTCCATTATTTGATCCTGCTTTCCAGTTTAGCGAGCCTTGAGCGAAATTGCCGGACTTGAGGAGAGTCCGGATATTTTTCCAAAAAACCCTTGTAGGTCTCAACCGCCTTCGAAATCTGGCCGTTCTTTTCGTAGGCTTGTGCAAGGCCCTCGTAAGCGGGAATCAGATCCGCCTGGTATTCTATCGCTTCACGAAACCGTTGATTTGCGGCCGAATAATTTCTCTGCTTCAGATAATAGTTGCCGATATTTACATTTTGCGCTGCCAGAACGGGGTTCGGCTCTTTGACGGCAGAATCATTCTTCCCTTCCGCCACATCGGTGTCCCGAATGAGTCGCGGTTCTCCGGGAACCTGGGGGAAGGCGGGCGAAGCTGTTGCGGCGAATAATAAAATTGAAGCGAGGCAGGAGGATGCTTTCCGGAAAGATTTCATAGAAACAGTCTCACACCGGGTCAGTATTTCTAAGTCAATTGTCTGCTAAATTTAGCGGACAAATTTTCACTTGTCAAAGCCACTTTGGCAGACTACAATTGCGTTTAAATCGGCAATTCGATCGCACGCTTTCGTGCTTTTTAATGTTACCGTAAAAATCGTGAATAACAGTAATCATCCGAGTATAACCTCCGCCGGAGGAAGTCATATGGTAAATCGCAAGTTAATACGCCCTAGTCTATCCGAAATAAAGGATCAGATGCCTCGCTACGGGCCTGTACCGCGGAAGCGTGTGCCGCCTGAAGTGACGAATGCTGAGAACTATTACTACATCAAACAGATGGCTGCAAAGACTCCCATGATCGTCAAGCTGACGGACGGCGAGGAGATACGCGGAGTCATCGAGTGGTATGATAAAAACTGCATTAAAGTCCATCGTTCGGATGGTCCGAACCTTCTTATCCTGAAGCATGTCATTAAGTATATGTATAAGCAGAATGAAGACCAGGAACCGGACGAAGTGGATCTCGAGTAGCGGGCCTCTTACGCATCTCAGACAGGCATTCTCGGAACGGGGAATTGAATAACAGATCAAAGTAGTCAATAAGGCCGCTTTTCTGCGGGCAAAAAATCTTGCCGGAATCGCAAACAACCCTGACTCAGATTGGAATAACGACTGGAGACCCAGCGGGAATTGGGCCGGAAATCGCGTTGCGTTCCGCTCTGGATCCCTCCTTCTCTGGGGCTTGCCGAATGATCTTGTTTGGAGGGTGGGATATCCTTTGCTCGCGGGCGCACGATCTCGGACTGCCGTTTGAGTTTAAAAAAATCACCCCCGGGGATCTGGCAAAAATGGACAGAGTCCCGGATCGCTGTATTGTGGATATCCCAACAGGGGACGTGCGTGCGGGCATCGGCTCGAAAATCAGCGGGTTTTCCGCGGCCCAAAACATAATCGAATGCGCCTCG
>CAZLHW010000181.1:0-7611 GCA_964559085.1 uncultured Acidobacteriota bacterium
TCCAATGGCGGGACATGAAAGTATTACCCAGGTGCTGCGTGGCGCAATGCACCTCCAGGGGGTCCACTCCGGCTTTTTTAAAACGCTCCGCCGCCTTGACGAATTTTTCCTGAATTTCTTTGATATCGGCGAGCGTAGCTTCTACGGTTTCATCACCCCAGTGCTTTTCATACACTTCCACGCGCATCACGGAAGCGGCAATGGGCGGGCGGCCGGAAAACGACGCAGGGCACCAGGGCCCGGCATGCATCATCTGCACTGAGAGCTTGCAGTCATGTTTGTGAACGGCATCCGCAAGTCTGGCAAAGCCCGGTATGTATTCGTCCGCATCGATACGAAGCCCATCGGGCATTCTTGCGCCTAAGGGATAATCCACGTAGGCGTCCCAGAGAATAACCATGCCCGCGCCGCCTCTGGCGACTGCTTCCACATAATCGATGGTTCTCTGGTTCATATGGGCGTCGTGAAGGTCATGGGTGTTCATTTCCGCAGCGGTTTTTATGATGCGGTTTTTAAGCCGCATCTTCCCGATATTCAAAGGTGAAAACAGCATTTCGAACTGCGCCTTTCCGGTCATTCACACTCCTCCTTACGGGTTGCCCTGCAGGCCGCAGCACTGAAGGAAATCGGCAATCCGAAATGCCCTCTCCCTCCGCAGCGCTTGATGCGCGGGTGAGTGATTGCAGCCGTCCGGGATAACGCATCCGGTAGAACCAATACCGGGAAATAATCCATCCCGGCTTATAAAAAGCTCGCCGCATCCGGCTGCCCCGGGATTCCTGCAAAATCTGTTCTGCGGACCACGCCTGATTTTCAGGCGGCAATTTTACTACCGTATTTTGCAGATTGGTGCAAGAAACCGCGAACGTCTTCACCGCCGCCGGCGCCGTTTGGCGGACAGGCTCCCGCCGGCCCGACATTGTCGTCGCATCCTGCCTGGCGGCGATCCTGATCCGCTCCGCAATCCGCGTTCTGACCTCGGCGGCAAGAGGAATGCACTGAAAGCACCCCATGCGGTTTTCGGAATTGAGCAGCAGGAAGGCCGTCGTTAGTTGGGAAGCGCCGCGTCAGGGATGCACAAGGCCGTGTGCAGATTGATGGGAAACCTTCCAATAGAGATCTATATATGTTCCTCAGCCTGCACTGCTCCAATAACCGGCCTGGGGGGCGATGATATATAATGTTCAGAATTCATGCATTGCATTCTATCGCGGGTGCCTTTGCCGCGAGGTATTTTGGGAAATTCGGCTCCTTGATGCCTGTTTACATGATTGCAGAGGGGAAGGATATGAAACAATCCATCGTTGCGATTCTGTTTGTACTGGCGGCGTTGACGGCGGTCGCTGCGGCCGCGGATCCATGGACCGGCACATGGAAATTGAACCCGGCCAAATCCAAAGCCCCGGGAGGCCGCTTGCCGCACCCAAGCTCCACAAATATAATCGAAATCAAAGACGGTACGCTGCACATGATCGTGCACCAGACCGATGCGGCCGGCAACCTGCAGCACATGGAGTACACAGCTGCCTTGGACGGCAAAGAATACTCCGTCAAGGTATCTCCGCCCGCCCCCAAACCGTATACGATCTCCTTCAGGCAAATAGACTCGCGCACCAGGGAATACGTCTTAAATATGGGGGGAATGATAATCAAAGGCCGGGACGTTTTATCCGAGGACGGCAAGACCTTCAGCCGAATTATAGGTGGATAGGACGCCGAGGGTAACGCCGCCGGCGTGATCCAGGTTTTTGAGAAGCAGTAATGGATTTCGACACGATCGCGGGCAATGCCCTAAAGGGGACGTCCCGTAGAATTCGGTTTATGGACTTCCGCTTTCTCGCGATCCTTATGAAGAACTCCTGCAGGATATCTTGCGCACCTTTACTGAATAAGAGAATTGAATTCGCGGAATCGGTCTATTGCAGCGGCTTCTGCACCAAAAACAGCGTGATGGACCGGGAAAACCCATACCGGGGTTTGGGAAGCGGGCGCTGATCCGTTCCTTCAGCCGCATTCCCAAAACGGCGCGAGCAATGCCGGCGCCTCAAAGAGATTCTTTTTAGGAAACAGCTATCCAAGGCAGTTTGGGTCGAATATAATCGTAGGATAAGAAGGAGGAATGTCTGCATGGTTCATTGCAATCATGGTTTGGTTCAGATAGGACGACGGGATTTTATCAAAACATCGGCTATCGCCGGGGTTGCCGGAACGCTTCCGGCAGCCGGAATTCTTGCGCAGGAAACGGCAAGACCGATTAAGCCGAGATACACAAAAGGGAAACAAAGGACGCTGCTTTTTATGAGCAGCAATCCGGAGACGCACCAATCGCTAATCAACGGGATCAAGGCCATCAAGGAATTTGACTTTATTGTAGAGCCGATCAAGGTCGATTACCGAAATCCGAAAGAGATCGGCAAATACATCCAAGGCAAAGAGGCGGATGTGCTCTTTATGGTTCTGACAGGCGCCGGCCTCAATTCGGGGATTTATGCCGAATACCTGGGCGCTCTGGATATGCCCGTGGTGCTTCTGCCCATAAACCTCGACCTGATCATGCTGGAAGCGGATGTCGCGGCCACCTTCCGATCCAAGGGCGTCCCGGCAATGCTCGCCAATTCGGAACAGCATGCGGTCGAACTGGTAAAATTTGCGGCAACGCCGATGCTTCTCGAGGGCAAGAAGGCCCTCATTTTCGGTCGTCCGTATGATTCAACCAGCGTGCCGATGCCCGGCCTCAACGCAGAGTATCTGTACAGGCACACCGGCGTCCGGCTGGAATTCAGACCGATAGAAGAACTCAAAGCGGGCCTTGCGGGCGTGGACGAATCCAAAGCCCGGAAGGAAATGGAGCGCTGGAAAAATGAAGCCGTCAAGGTCACGGAAGCCACGGATCAGGCTATTTTTGAGGCCTGCAAACTCTATATCCTGCTGCGCTCGATTATAGAAAAGGAAAATCTAGCCGGCATTTCGATGGATTGGCTGAGTTTCACTTTCACGCCCAAGCCCGCGCTGCCCTACCCGTGTCTTTCATTTTCGCGGCTGCGAGACGACGGATTTGCGGTCCCCTGCGAGGCCGATATCTGCGGCATGATCGGATCAATGTTTGTTCAGGAAATCAGCCGAAAACCTTCTTTCTTCTACAATACCTCTTCGGTAGACATACAAAAATCGACAGCCGTGCTGCGGCACTGCGTCGCCCCTGTATATTTCATGGGACGGGACACGGCCCCGCTGCCTTACATCATTCGGGATTACCACGGAATGGGAGGAGCAACTCCGGAGGTTCAGTTCCCGATAGGAGCCGAGGTCACTTTGGCCGGGTTCAGCAAGGATTTTAAAAACTTTCTGCTGTGGCCCGGAAGGATCCAGGAGGGGGTAAAGGACACCAACCGTCCTTCGTTTGAAAATCCCCCGTCGAAGATGCGTCGCTACTGCACCAACAGGGTCGAAGTAAAGCTAAAGGAGATCAACCGATTCCTTCAAAGCATCTCCGGCATCCACCAGGTCATGATTGCAGGCATCCATACAGAAGCGATTCAGCATGCGCTCCATCGCATGAATGTAACCATTTCAAGCCCGGTCGATTCAACGCCGCCGGCTGCCTGAATAAAAGCGCCACGGATTTCGCAAATCTGAATTCGTGAAATCCGTGGCTCTTTCAATGGGTCGCGGCGAACACACTCCATCGGAACGGGCAAGGCGTCACTCCCCAAAGTCGAACATCAACAACGCCGACGTTCCAGGCATGCGCGCCAGCCTGAGAAATTCAGCGCCGGGCGCCTGCGGCGGAGCATCCGGAGCTGTTGTCGCAATGGCGCTGCAAGCGCCCAAGGCGCGCGGCGGAATTAACGGGGCGGATGGAGGCGCAGGCGCCTTTCTCGGCCCGGCAAACATAAAAGAGCAGGCAATCGCGTTCGAAGCCGCAGCGGCCTTTAACAACGGATAATGACAAAGCACTGATTTCCTATTGGCAAGGGCTTAGCCGCGCGGCCGCTCTCCACGCTTAACCAAAAATTAGCAATCCCTTCACACAATCTTTATAATGCACCGGTCGCTCTCGGGTCGAAATCGATCCGACTGGTTTGAGGAATTTTCTGGAGAACACATGGATTCGCAACTGATTCTTGTAATAATTGTCATCGTTGTCGCCCTTGTTTTTGACTTCCTCAACGGTTTCCATGACGCCGCAAACTCAATCGCAACGGTTGTTTCCACCAGGGTGCTGTCGCCGCGTGCAGCGGTTTTTCTCGCCGCAGCCTGCAACTTTGCCGCTGCCTTTCTCCTGGAAACCAAAGTAGCGGCGACCATAGGGCACGACATTGTGCGTCCGGAATTCCTGGATCCGCACCTGGTCATGTTCGGACTTCTGGGCGCCATTATCTGGAACCTGATTACCTGGTGGTTCGGCTTGCCCACGAGTTCCTCGCATGCTTTGGTGGGGGGATTTGCAGGAGCCGCTGTTGCCAAGGCGGGACTGCTTGCACTGAAACCGGCAGGCCTCCTCAAAGTGTTGCCCTACATTGTTATCGCGCCGATCGTAGGACTAATTTTGGGCCGGCTGATGATGATGGCGATGTACCTGATTTTTCAGAATTCCTCTCCGCGCAAGGTGGACAAATTCTTCCGCAGAGGACAGCTGGTTTCGGCCTCTATTTTCAGTTTCAGCCACGGCATGAACGATGCGCAGAAAACGATGGGGATTATTCTGGCGTTGCTTATTTCCGCCAATTACTACCCTGCCTATTCCGGCGGCACGAAGACGCACGTGCCCATGTGGGTTATTCTCTCCTGTCATGCGGCCATCGCACTGGGCACTTACTTCGGCGGATGGAGGATTGTGAAAACTCTCGGCATGCGGCTGACCAAGCTGCAGCCTATTGGAGGATTTTGCGCGGAAACAGGCGGAGGAGCGACCATCGTGTTTCTTTCGTTGTTGGGAATCCCGCTGAGCACCACGCACACGATCACGGGCGCCATTATCGGGGCGGGATCCATCCAGCGTCTTTCAGCCGTTCGCTGGGGCATCGCCCGCAACATAGTCTGGGCCTGGGTACTTACGATCCCATGCTCGGCATTCTTCGGGATCCTGCTCGAATGGATCTTTCGCCCCTTTGTCGACTAATCGATGTAGGTCGTTTCGTGGTTTGCTCCCAGAGACATCAACAGGAATCCGAAAGGTCTGTCGATCCAGCGGGTAACGATCGGATTGTGCGCCACGCCTGCCGGGCATACAACGGCCGTGGGCTTGTCGATAATGTACCGTTCATGCTCAGGCCCCATGTCAATCTGGATCTCCGCGCCCAGATAATCGATATCCGACGGATCCGTGCCTGCAAACAGTAAAACCTCATCATGAGGATGAACATGAGCGCCGCCGCCGGGTCCGCGCATCCAGACACCGGGGCTTGTTTGAATAGCCCAGCAGAAATTGACGTTCATACCCTCCAGATCCTTGCCAAACATCCAAACGGCGTTCGGCGACATCCCCGGACCCGGCTTGCGCCCTCCCAGGATCATGTCTCCGTACTGCGCGCTGTCCAGCTCGGACAGACTGCGTGCTCCCATCGAATTGGGGATCAAAGGTTTTATGTAACGATCATTGACGTGACCGTGCGTGACAGTCTCTTCGGATATGTGAACCCGCTTCGTGCCAAATGAGGAATTCATCGGCACCTTGAACCCGCTGCCGCGTTCGGGCCGCATGCGCTTCATCTGTTCTTCGGAAATTCCGTCGCCAAGCCAGCGGGTTGTGGGGTCCGCTCCCAGCGAAATAATGAAGAAGCTGTAGCCGATCGGGCTTGTTACATCCAGTGTCACGGACGGGCAATGGTAAAATCCAGCCGGCGCGACAACGACGGTGGGCCTGTCGAAGGTATGGATTTCCAGCTCCTTCCCCAGGCAGTATTGGAGCTTGGCGCCCAGGTATTCAGGCCGGTGCGGGTCCAGGCCGACAAACACCAGGCATTCAGGGTACGGATGCACATGCGGATCCATGCCGGGATGCCAGTCCCCCAGGCCGGTGTAAAACCCCCAGGAGAAATTCAGCTGCAGCCCTTCAAGGTGATCCCGCCCGTTGAGCCAGCGATTCACATCCGCGTTCCCTGTGTTTTTGAAAAACTGCTCCTGCCCGGGCATTTCGGCAATTTTCAAAGGCTTAAAAAGATGGTCATATTTTCCTGTCGCCATTTCCATTCTCCATCCGATTTGTTAATCGAAAGATTTCACGTTGTGCTCGCCCGAAAGGTTGATCGCAAAAAACGCAAAAGGCCTGTCAACCCATCGAGTCACTATAGGGAGATGCGGCACCCCTGCGGGGCAGACGACGGCGCTGGATCTGTTAATAAGATATCTTTCGTGTTCCGCGCCCAGGTCTATTTCAATTTCCGCGCCGAGATTATCCGGATCTGCGGAATCCATTCCGGCGAACACCAGCACTTCATCGTTCGGATGCACATGCGCTCCCACTCCGCGGCGCCAGATGCCCGGCTGGCTGCAAAATCCCCAGAAGAGGCTCAGGTTCAGTCCTTCCAGGTCCTTTCCGGTCAACATCACCAGATGGTCTGCATTGCCCGGCCCCGGCTTCTGTCCGAGGCTTCGGTTTGTTTCTTCCACCGCGGCGATCGGCTTTCCGCGCTCAATAATGACGCTCGATTTCAGGGATTTGACCAGGCGGGCATATTTCCCGGCAGCCGGAGTCGGTTTATTCCGCAAAACCTTCTCGGGAGCCGCAAACTTCAAGCCCTCGGGGGCAGCGGTTCGCTGCTCTTCCGTTAAGGAGGCAACCGCTTCCCCCAACCAGGTCATATCCGCGACGGCTTTCATTTCGACGGCCCAGAATCCGAATCCTCTGGGGCTGAACATGCGCTTTGTGGTGATCGGTCCATGCGGGACTCCGGCCGGCACCAGGATCGCGGTCGGCTCATTAAAAGCATAGACTTCCTGTTCCTCTCCCAGGCAACACTCGACTTCGGCTCCGAAATATTTGACGTTGGCCGTATCGAGGCCGACAAACAGCAGAACTTCCGCATAAGGATGCACGTGCGGATCCATTCCGGGATGCCATTCGCCGATCCCCTTATGCACGCCAAAGGAAAAATTCACATCCAATCCCTCCAGGTGGTCCCGGCCGTTCAGCCGGATTTCATCCCTGGCGTTTCCGGGTCCGAACAACAGCGATCCCAGCTTTCCCGGAGCCATCTCCGCATCATCGAGCCGGATGGCGCCCGTGCTCAAAGTTTTAATGAGATGCTCGTATTTTTTAGCAGCCATAGTGCATGCCCTCCTCGGATAGTGCTTAAAAACCCGGGGCCTTAATCCTTCGCGTCCCAGATAAAGAGCGCCGTGATTATCGCCACAGCGGTGACTGCCCAGGCGGCAAACGTAAACATTGTCGCATAGCCGTAGCGGTCGATGAATCCGCCCATGACGGGAGCGAAGATGGCGCCCGTGTACTGCATGGTTGAATAGTAGATGCCGTAAATCGTCGAACGATTTTTTGCCGGTGCCTGGCTCATGATGAATACTTCCGTCACAGGGAAACGCACGGCCTGTATCACGCCGATAACCCAGAGCACAATCCAGAGCCCCCAGCCGAGCGAGACTTCTTTAAGA
>CAZLHW010000182.1:0-7609 GCA_964559085.1 uncultured Acidobacteriota bacterium
TGGCTGGGCTCCCCAGGCGGCGCAGCAATATTTGGGCTTCCTTGCTCTTGTCCGAATCCTCTTCTTTTGCGGCTTTTAGGGAAGACTTGAAGTTGCGAATACCTTCACCTAATCCCTTGCCCAGCTGCGGAATCTTGTTGACGCCGAAAATCAGTACGACGATTACCAGGATAACAATCAGCTCTCCAGTTCCAAGGCGCGGGATCATATTCTTACCTTTCTGTTTAGTGCGTAATCGAAAATTGAGAATACTTTAAGCCATGCAATGAAGTCAATTGCCCGGTGGGGACGGATAATCCCGGCATCATAGAAATGCGCCTTTCAGAAGCGGTTGCCTGCCCAAGCCCCTTTGCAGTCGCTCCCGCCCGTTCATCCCCGGAGAGCGAATTCGCATAAAATTCCTTGTGCAGAAGAGCGAATTGTCTTATAAATCAGCAATCTGCAAGCACTTTGGCAGAGGCGCACCCGGGATCAGACATGACGTTCTTGCATTCTTGCATACTTTTAATCCCCAACCCCGATAGCTTTGGGGGTTCAGGCGCCTGCGGCATTTGCATGGCCTCAGCATCTGCAATTATTTCTTGCTTTGACTTGCCGGAAGAAACCGCCGGATTGAGGATCCGCCAAGTGCCGGCATGATTCAGAAGATACCGCAGAAAGGAGCAGTGTTTTGAAGATAATCGGTGAAAAAATCAACGGGACGCGCAAGCGGGTAAAGCAGGCCATTGAAGAACGGGACGCGGCATTCATACAAAATCTGGCCAGGGAACAGGCGGAAGCCGGAGCCGATTGGCTGGACGCTAACGCCGGCACAGCCCCACAACGGGAACCGGAGGATCTGATCTGGCTGGTCGAGAATATTCAGGCGGCCGTTGACACGCCGATCTGCCTTGACAGCGCCAATCCGAAGGCCTTGGAAGCAGGCATGAAGGCCGTCAACAAAACCCCGATGATCAACTCGATCAGCATGGAACCGAACCGGCTGGAAGGCGTGCTGCCGATTGTGGCTGCACATAAGTGCCCCGCCGTTGCGCTGGCAATGGATGAAAAAGGCATCCCAAAAACAAAAGAGGAACGTATTGCGATTATCGGCCGCATGCTGGAAAAAACCCGCGCCCTGGGAATTCCGGACAGCGATTTGTATTTTGATCCTCTGGCCATGACCATCGCAACCGGCATGGAGAACGGGCTGATTTTCTTCGCTACAATCCGCGAGGTTCGCAAGCAGTTTCCCAACGTTCACCTGACGTGCGGCCTGAGCAATATTTCCTTTGGAATGCCGGCCCGCTCCTTCATCAATCGCGTATTTCTGGCCTTCTCCATGCAAGCGGGCCTGGATTGCGCCATTTGCGATCCGAACAACCAGGACATCAAAACCACCATTCTGGCCGCTGAACTTTTGCTTGGCCAGGACAAGCATTGCCTCAGGTATACTCGCGCATTCCGCGCAGGAGTTTTCGAAAAAAAATACCATCCCGTCGAAGGAAGCATTATTGTATTGCTGAATAACATTACCTATAGGAAGTAAAAAAGGAGAGCCTATGTCGAAAGAATTGGTCGATGCCATCGTTGATATGCGCGAGGAAGATGCAGTTAAAATTGCGGAAAGGCTGCTGAACGAAGGAGCAGAACCTCTGGGTCTTCTGGACGATTGCCGCGAAGCCCTCGGCATCATCGGCGACCGTTTTGCAGCAGGCGAATGTTTTGTGCCCGAACTGATCCTGGCCGGTGAAATGCTGCGCCAGATCGGCGCAATGGTAAAACCGCGCATCGCCGGAGCCGGCGGCCAGGCACAGAAGAAGATTGGCAGAATCGTTTTCGGCACGGTCGAAGGCGACATTCACGACATCGCTAAAGACATCGTGGTATTCATGCTGGATGTCAACGGCTTTGACGTGATGGATCTCGGCGTCGATGTCCCTGCCGCCAAGTTCGTTGAAGCGGTCCGGGAATTCAAACCCCAGGTCGTCGGACTCAGCGGATTCCTGACACTGGCCTACGATCCGATGAAGAACACGGTCCAAGCCCTGAAAGATGCCGGCCTGCGCGACAGCGTGAAAATCATGATCGGTGGCGGACAGATGGACGACCAGGTCGCCGCTTACGCCAAGGCTGACGCTTACGGCAAGGACGCCATGGCGGCCGTTAACCTGTCGAAAGCATGGGTAGGAGCCAAATAGTCATGCCGAAACCGGAAAACTTTGACACTCTAACGCCTGATCAGAAGCGCCAGGCGCGGCTGGAGGCCTGGGTGAACCACGAAGGCCTTACGTTTTCCAATCCGGAAGCGGAAAAAGCGTATCGGGAACGCGCCCAGATGTTTGTCGACGTTTTTCAGATGAAGAAACCAAAGCGCGTGCCCTGCGTGATTTCCACAGGATTTTATCCGTTTCTATACGCCGGATACTCCTGCAAAGACGCGATGTATGACACGGAGAAACTCGGCGCGGCGATGAAGAAATTCCATGCCGATTTCATGCCGGATGCCGCCGCATCCTGCGGGCTTTATGTGCCGGGCAGGCTTTTGGAGATTCTGGACTATAAACTCTACCATTGGCCGGGGCATGGAGTGCCGGAAAACACATCCTATCAATGCGCCGAAGCGGAGTATATGAAGCAGCAGGAGTATTCGGCCTACTTGAGCGACCCCAGCGATTACTTCATCCGCACCTATCTGCCGCGGGTTATGGGGGCGCTGGAACCCTGGAGGGAGCTCGCGCCTTTTACCAATTTTCTGGAATTGCCCTTTATCCCCTGGGGCATGCTCCCCTTTGGCACGCCGCAGGTTCAGGAATCGCTGAAAAAGCTGATGCAGGCCGGAGAAATAGCACTCGATTGGGCCGGCAAGGTCGCGGCAATCGATGGCGACACCATCACCAGCCTGGGGCTGCCGAAGTATCAGGGCGGTTTCTCGAAGGCGCCGTACGACGTGATTGCCGACACCATGCGGGGCACCCGGGCCATTATGCTTGACACCTTCCGCAAACGCAAAGAGATCCTCGAAGCATGTGAACGGATCATTCCGTTCATGACCAGGATGCCTTATGGCGCCTACAGCTGGGGCAGCGCTCCAACCGTATTTTTCCCGCTGCACAAGGGGGCCGACAGCTTCATGTCCCCGAAGGACTTCAAAACCCTTTACTGGCCGTCTTTCAAACAGGTCATGCTCAATCTGATCAACGACGGCATGATCCCGCTCCTTTTTGTCGAAGGGAGCTACAATCAACGGCTGGATCTCATCACCGATCCCGACATCCCGGCCGGAAGCACCGTCTGGTATTTTGACAGAACAGACATGAAGGAAGTTAAAAAACATCTCCAGGGTTGGGCATGCTTCTCCGGCAATTTCCCCTCTTCCCTGTTGAAAACCGGAACCGTCGACCAAGTTAGGGATCATACGATGCAGTTGTTGAATGATCTGGCCGGCGATGGCGGCTACTATATGATCAACGGCGCGGTGCTGGATGAAGCGAAGGCGGAAAATCTGCACGCTTTCGTCGACACAACAAAAGCCTACAAACTTTAACCACGTTTCCATTCATGCTTAAAAAAGCCCGGGGACGGAACCTCATCCCCGGGCTTTCTCAGCAGCGCATTCAGAACCATCGCGCGAACAGAACGGCGACAGAGAGTGCTGCGAGCGCAACGCAGACCGCCGCCGCGATGAAGTGATCGCCGCGCTCCGGACGCAGCGGATCAAGCCAGCGGGCTGCGGCATAGCCTCCCAGAAATCCCCCGAGATGGGCATAATTGTCGATGTTCGGCATCAGGAATCCGAATAAAAACAGAACAACGGCATAACTCTTGGCCTGCCCGCCGATGTGGCTGCTTCCTCCGCGGCGCCCGTAGAGCCCCAGGGCACCCAGCACGCCGAATATGGAAGCGGAGGCCCCCAGCGTCAGGGCCGCGCCTCGAAGAAAGAAGAAAGGCGAGGCGCCGAATACCAGACCCGTCGTGCTGCTGAGGCCGAATCCCGCGATGGACGCAATGGTGTAAATGATTACAGTGCGGGAGGCGCCGTATAACTCCGATACGGCCGGAGCGAGTTGGCGAATCCAGAGGAGGTTGAAGACAAGGTGCAGCAGGTTGCCGTGCAGCCAGGCGGCGCTTAACAGCGTCCACCATCTTCCATATCCATATACCGGTATTGCCCCGCTGGCGCCGAAAATTACAACGCTGCGGCTGCTCGGCTCCAGGATCGACATGCCGCTCATCCGGATTCCGTGCGGATCCGTCAACAGCGTTGCCGCATAAAGGGCGATGCAGCCCCATGTTACGATCGATGAAAATCCCCAATTGTTTCCAAGGCGGCGCAGCAGCGATGAAAATCCCCACATCCCGGGATTCCGACGGCCGCAATTCAAGCATTCCTTGTCGTGAATTCCCACCAGTTGTCCGCAGGATGGGCAAAGAATGGATCCGCTCTTTCTCCGTCTGAACATGAATTCATTATGGCGTGGTCATCGGGAAATGGGAACCCCTGTTACGGATCCTGCTGTTCGGACTTTTTGGCCTCCTCGTCCAGCATGAGAATCCGCTTGCCTGACCGCGATGCCAGGATATGAAGCGTGGGCACAACAATGTCATTGCCCAGCTCGAAGACGGCAATCTGCTCCTTGCCGGCCTCGTCAAAATATCCGATCGTGACGTAATGATTCCGCTGCTTCGAGAGCTTTCTAAACAGATTCACCGGGCTATACAAAACCGTCGTCATCGCGGAATCGCCCACTCTGCGCCCCGCTCTCCGGCCGTATTCAATATCGATGATTTGCTTATAGGGAATGGAGCATGCGCGATTGCGCACCCAATCCGTTTTACTGGGATACGCTTGAGGGATAGGCTCCGCGCCCGCCAAGTGCGCCGTTCGATCTCAAAGCTCTGAGGCAGCGCAGGGTGATCGACGCCAATACAATGGCTCCCCCCAGAACCGCCCATCTCCCCGGAATCTCTCCGAGGATAAGGAATACCCAAATCGGGTTGAGGACAGGCTCTATGATAGGGATCAAAATTCCCTCCAGTGCCGTTACGGATTTCATGGCCTCGGCATAAAGGATGTAGGAACACCCCAGCTGGAATACCCCCAGCAGAATCAATCCAAGCCAGCTGGAGGCGCCCGGAAGAGACTGAAACATGAAAGGAAAACCGATCAGAAATGCGAGGATGTTGCCAAGGAAAACAGATTCTATAGGGGATCCGTCCTTCTGTTTGCGAAGGAAGAGAGCCGTGCCTGCAAAGGCGATGCCGCTTAATATGGCGATTATATTTCCGGCGATTCCGCCTCCGGACAGATCGTCAAGAAAGAAAAGGACCATGCCGCCGAATGTGGCCGCTATCGTCGTCAGGTCGGATCTTGTTATCCGTTCCCTCAGCAGCCAATAGCTTAACAGCGCAACGTAGATGGGGGCCGTGTACTGAAGGAGGATGGCGTTCGCCGCCGTAGTCCACTTGGTCGCCAGGACAAAAAGGATCACAGTCGCTGCATAGCAGACGGCGCCTCCCGCCTGCGGGGCGCTCCAGGTAAGCCGCATTCTGCGCCGGAACGCCAGAATGACGAGCGCTGCAACGGCGCTGCGGCCTCCGGCAATAGCCAGAGGATTCCACGCCACAAGCTTTATCAGGAGTCCTCCGGAACTCCACAAAACCGCAGCGAGGATCAAAAACAATACCGCCCTCGATTTCCTGTCCATTCCATAACAGAGTATGCCATTTGACAAGGGGGTCGGACCAAGATAAATTGCTGCCGTAATTTGTGATAAATCGATTTTTCGATGTAAAAAACGGCCTTAGATGAGTTTTTTGGCCCCATAATTTTAGGCTAACGCTGTTCTTTCCGGTGCGCACAAAAACGGAATCGTTAGCGCCAAAAAATGGCCCCGAAAAATGAATCTAAGGGCTTATTTAAGGCAGCAATTTATGGTTATTTGCTGTGCCAACAAGAATTAGTTCGGTCCGACCCCGATGAATAGATACCGGGACTTCATGGAGCGCCGGGAAGAAAAGCTGGCTTCGCGAACAACGGACCGCGTTGTCCGGGAAATTGAATGGGGCCTCGAGTGGCCCCGGCTCTGGCCGGTTTCCGCCGCGCCGGATTGCGATCCCTTATCCTATCTAACCCAGCTCAACGAGGCGGCGACATCGGAAAGCGCCAAATTTTACGGCTACGAGACGCCATCCGATTTCCGTTTCAAAGAAAACCGGCTTCTTTTCACATCGCCTGTCGCTTCTCCCTATCGTGAAAACAATGAAGTCAGCGGGCTATGGTTTCCCGCAGGGCGTTCGAAAGGGAGGGCCGTAATTGTTTTGCCACACTGGAACGCCCAACTGCAGCAGCACATATCGCTCTGCCGCCTGCTGCAGGCGCTCGGCATCTCGGCGCTGCGCCTCAGCCTTCCGTATCATGACCTGCGCATGCCGCCCGAGCTGAACCGCGCGGACTACGCGGTCTCCTCAAACATCGCGCGCACGATCGATGCAACCCGGCAGGCCGTCGTGGACGCGCGATCCGCCCTGGACTGGATCCAATCTCTCGGCTACAGCAGGCTCGGCATTGTCGGCACCAGTCTCGGATCCTGCATCGCGTTCCTGGCCAGTGCGCATGATGTACGCCTGCGCGTGAATGTATTCAACCTGTTCTCGTATACGTTTGCCGACGCAGTCTGGACAGGGCTTACCACGCGCCATATCCGGCGGGGATTCGACGGCCGGATCGACCTGGAAAAACTGCGCGCCTGCTGGAAGGTCATCGCGCCCGCTTCCTATTTGGATCGCCTTGCGGAAAACCGGAGCCGGTCGCTCTTCATCTATGGAAGATGCGACACCACCTTCCCCCCCCAATTTTCCGAACAAATGCTTCAGGAAGTGCGCCGGCGCGGGATACCCCATAAAGCCGTAGCCCTCCCCTGTGGACACTACACACTGGGGGAGAGCCCATTCAAATTCATCGATGCCTACCAGATCTGCACTTTTTTGCGGAAGTGGCTCTGAGTCCGGATCTGACTTCGCCTTATACAGGAACGCACAATTCGGTTAGAATACGCGCCATGCAAATCCATGAATCCGTAATCGCCGCCGGGGATGGCGTACGCGCGACCTGGGCCGAAGTAAACCTGACGACGCTGGGAAACAATCTGGCCGCCATCCGCCGGAAAGTCTCTCCGGCAAAAGTGATGCTCGTCGTGAAAGCCAATGCATACGGGCACGGCCTTGCGGAAGTGTCCAAAGCGCTTGCCGGGCAAGCGGATTATGTCGGCGTCGCCGTCCTGGAGGAAGGGATCCTGCTGCGCAAACTGGGAATTACGGCGCCCATCCTCGTATTGGGCGGCATCTGGGGCGACCAGATACTCAGCTATCTGCAGCACGACCTGACTTTGACGGCCTCATCGGTCGAACGCCTGCAGCAGATCGATGCCGTGGCCCGACAGATTGGAGTCAAAGCCAGGGTCCATCTGAAAATAGATACCGGCATGGAGAGGATCGGCGTTCATTACTATAGCGCCGGATCGCTTCAGGAAGCCGCGCTGCAATGCAGGCATGTCGAGGTCGAAGGGATATTTTCGCATTTTGCCAATGCGGATTCCGCGGATCTGACTCACGCCCGGATTCAGCTGGA
>CAZLHW010000183.1:0-1402 GCA_964559085.1 uncultured Acidobacteriota bacterium
TGATGCGTTTACCGGCGGAGCCTTCATCAACGCCGCATACTGGTGGTCCCTGCCGCCCGTATCCGCAATCTCCATTGCGGTATTGGCTCTTACGCTCCTTGGAAGAAAGATCGGGGAGCCGAAGCATCCAAATCTCTTTGCGGACAGCCTGCCGTTGCGAGAAGAGAATCCCGCCCTGCCTTTGCCCATAAAGGGAAACCTGCTTTCCATTCGCAATCTGAAAATACAGCTTTTCCCTTTTGGGGAAGGGGCTCCCCATACCGCCCTTGAAGATATTTGCCTGGATGTGCGCGAGGGTGAGCGACTGGCCATAATCGGACAAACCGGCGGAGGGAAGAGCGTACTCCTTGCCGCCATCCTCAGGCTGCTTCCGGAAGGGACAAAGATCACAGGAGAAATATGGATTAAGGATAAATCCATATTTTCCCTGACAGACCGCGAAATGGCGCTATGCCGCGCTATGGACGTTGCGTACGTCCCCCAAGGCGCCGCCAACTCTCTAAATCCGCTGATTCAAGTAGGACGTCAGATCATTGAATCGCCTGTAGTTCATAACACCGTCGGACGGGGGCAGGCGGCGGCACAAGCATTCTCGCTGCTTCAAAATCTCAACGTTGATGAACCGGAACGATGGATGAAGACGTTTCCGCATCGAATGAGCGGAGGAATGATGCAGAGGGCGCTGATGGCGGCGGCGTTAATGAGTGGCGCCCGCTTGATGCTCCTCGACGAGCCGACCAAGGGACTCGACCGCGTCAGCAAGGACAAGGTTACACAAGAACTTCTGAAGCCTTCCCAACGGTCCTTCGTAGTAGTCACTCACGATCTTTCCTTTGTCCGAGCTTTTGCCACAAGGGTTCTCGTCATACACGAATCCCGCGCGGTAGAATACTGCAGTTGCGACGCTTTCTTTCATTCTCCTTTGCACCCATACTCGAAAGCCATTCTGCGCACCCTTTCCGAGGAGTGGGGGCAGGAAGGTTTCGCCGGAATCAGCAGGGAAGACAACGAATGCGCCTTCCGTCCCTGGTGTCCTGAAGCTTTTTCATCATGCAACCAGGCGCCGCCCATGATGGAAGCCGACAATCAACAGGTGCGATGCTGGAAATATGCTGCTGGAAGCTATAAACATTCATAAATCCTTTCCTCCGGAAGAAGGACAGAAGGAAGGCCGATATATTTTGCGGGGCGCGGCCATCACGCTCAATGCAGGGGAATCGGTGGCGCTTGTCGGACCCAGCGGATGCGGCAAGACCACGCTTGCCCTGATACTGGCCGGCATCCTCGCCCCCGATCAGGGCTGTGTTCGCCTCAATGGGATGAACGCATGGTGGGGGGCAGGAAACCTCCGGGAGCATACCAACCTTGCCTCCCAATGGTGGCCCCTCCCCCGGAGGCAGCC
>CAZLHW010000183.1:1412-4884 GCA_964559085.1 uncultured Acidobacteriota bacterium
CATGGTCGGGCTCAAGAAAACATCGGGTCGCATCCCATCGTTGCATCCAAATGGTGGCACAGCACCCGGAGGCAGCCTTTGATCCTCTATGGACCATTGAGAAAAGCCTGATGGAGGCGCCCCGCATCCATAACCTTGCCAAGCCCGCCATTGAGCTGGAGAAAATCCTTGAAAGATTCCATTTAAAACCCTCCTTGCTCGCAAGGTTGCCGGGACAATTGAGCGGCGGAGAACTGCAGCGCTTTGCTTTAATCCGCGCTCTATCCCTTCACCCCAAAGTGCTTCTTCTTGACGAACCCACTGCAATGCTGGATGCCTTAACGCAAACACAGATCCTGGGAATTATTAGAGATAGTGCGGCAGATTCGGGAATGGCACAGCTGTTCATCAGCCATGATCTCCGGCTTGTACGTCATTTTTGCAAAAAAGCCTGGGAGCTCCGGGATGGCCGAACGATTCCCTTTAACCTGGAAGCAGACGGCAGAAGAGAGAGGAAGGCATGAACAACAAACGCCAGGAGACCCCTCTTTCCGCAGCGGAAGAGTGGCGTCAACGGATGATGAACTGGAACGCATCCAGGGCAGGGAAAACGACGCCGGTTGAATCCCGCACTTTCTGGGATTCAGTTTCAGACTGGGAAGAATATGAGACGCACACAAATTATCCCGGCGCAATCCTGGACCGGATTGCCGCCTCCATTCATCCGGAATCGACTATTCTGGATGTAGGCGCCGGAACGGGATCTCTTTCCGTTCCTCTCGCAAAAATTGCCCGCTCCGTCACGGCTCTGGAGCCCTCCGCCGCCCAGGTGGCAAGGCTGAAAATCAGATTAAAAAAAGAACGCTCTGATAACGTACGGATTATCCGGCAGACTTTGCAGGAAGCGAGCCTTGCCGAACTTGGAATCCATGAGGTGGCCATCGCAAGCTACTCGCTTTTCATGCAGGACATCGTGCCCGCGATTCAGAAGCTTGTTCATGGAGTCTCCTCTCGACTCTTTATTGTTCATCTACACAGTCATGATCTCCAATCTGTTCTGAACCCAATCAAAGGAGACGATGCCCAGGCTCCGGACGCAACGCTGCTGCTGCGCGTGCTTGAAGAAATGGGACTGTCGGCATCAACCACGATAGTGGATCGCGCATTTTCGCTTCCGCTGGAGCTTCAGATTCATATTTTACGCTGCACACAAGGCCTGACCTCTGAACAGATCACGATTTTGAAGAAAGAGCTGAGGATGCGGCGGCAACTCTTTCTGAAGGATGGCACGCCCTGGCTGCGCGGATGGGATCGCGACGCCCTGCTATCAATAGATGCCCCAAATCGTCGGCCTTCCGAGAAACCCGGCATAGGATAGATCGATGGACTATCAATGTCATAAAGAACGCCAGCCTTGCCCGCATAGGCCGGCCTCAAAACAAGCATGAACCGCGGATCTTCAGAGATTTGCACGGATACTATCCGTACAAACCCGCGGAGATCCGCGGTTTAATTTTAAGGATTCACGCAGCTGAAATTAGCCGCGTCGTCGATGCTGCCCTGGCCCTTGTAGCGCGCTACCTGGGGATACGGGCATAGCGGCCGCGTACGAACAATTTTGCCTTTTTCGATCTGTCGCGCTTCCATGAAATCGCGCGCCTATCCATTTTCCACCCAATTAATGATCGCCGTCATCGAATCATGCTGGTCCGGGCCGATGCCGCCGCTGCAGTGCGCCATGCCCGGCACCATGAAGAGCCGGAAGAAATCGGTCGTGCCCGGATCGTTTTTGGCCACAGCCTGTTCGTAGTAATTCACGCCCGCCATCGGCTGCAGGATCGCGTCGGCCCATCCATAGGTCATGAGCAGTTTGCCGCCCCGTTTCCGGAACGCCGACAGATCCGGGTTCTTGGCGTCTGCGAGCTTGCCCCATTCGTCCAGCAGAGAAATGTCGCGATCGAAATCAAACGTCCTATAGTCGTAATCGGGCTTGGGGGGCTTGTGAACGAGATATTTCATGGTGTTTTCGGCCAGGCCGAAGTCCGCGGAGACGCCGCCCGGCTGCGCACTCACAATCATGTTCAACCAGCCGCTGCTCTTGCCGCCGCCGAAAAAGTTCGGCATGACGGCTTCACTGCCCAGCGAAAATCCGGGGAAGATGTTTTTCCCGTTGCTTACCGGGCCGCCGTACACTTTGGCAACTGCAGCGGCCTGCGCGGCCGTGAGACAGTCGTCCGCATCGACGCCGGCGCTGCACGCGGGCACGTCGCGCGCCGGGTCGAAGGAGCATTTGCGCGGGTCGTCGATCAACCCATCCTTGAGCCCGTCGACCGCATCGCACTTGGCCATGACTTTTTCTCCAAGCAGAGCCAGCTTGCCTGCCGTGAGGCCGACGTCGCTGACGGCTCTCTGGTTCCATAGAGCGCCGATCGTGAAGCCGGTCTGATCCAGCCACGGCGCATTGGCGACAATTCCGTCAAAATCTTCAGGAAAGCGCTGCGCCTCAATCAGGCCCTGTCGGCCGCCGTTGGAACAGGAGTTCCAATACGCATAGGCTATTGGTTTTCCGTAATAATCCTTCGTGATATTCCGCGCGGTCGCGGCGGTGAGGTGCACCGCGCGGTATGCATAATCGATCGCCTTTTGGGGATTGCTCAGCACAAAGGTGGCGCCCGGCTCCTTGCGGGAGTCATGGCCGGTATTCGTCTGCGCCACGGCGAACCCGAGCTTCAGTGCGGCATCGCGCTGCGAGGTGCGGCTGGGATCCTCGAGCGATTCTCCCGCGTGCCCGCCGTTGCCGATCATATAGAAGCGGCCGTTCCACTTTGTCGGCAGGCTGACCTCAAAGGCAATTTCAGGATCGAGCAGGCCCGTCACCCTGCAGTATTCCGGAGCCGCAGTTCCGGCGGGAACGAGCACCGCGCCGATCCGCACAATATCGTTTGCCTTGAACTGACTCATAGCCTCGCACACCTTGCTCGGGGCGATTTCGGCCTTTGTATAGTCGACCAGGGCGCTTTTCACATCCGAAAAAGTCTGCGCCCGCGCGGGGATTACCGCAAGAATCAACGCCAGAACACCCATCTCTGTCATTCGCTTCCGCAACATACACTTTCTCCAGAAAAATTTGAGCCGCGGGTTCGGCCAATCCGGCAACCTCGCGGCGTTTTATCTTATTTCCAATCGTCGATCAAGACCCCGCGTCCGAACCGGAAATCGGTTACGAACCAGGTGGTCTGGATATTCCCGCCGGCCACCACCACATGAATCGCCCTGGGATTTGTGAAGGGCTTGATCAGCGTTTCCGGCGGTGCCTTCAGCCACGTCGCAAAGGGCTCCAGCCCCTGAAGCGCCATCGGCGTGCTCGAGGTTGCATTCACGCCGTTGCCCCAAAATGTGCCGACGGCAACCTCTACGTTTTTGGACAGCCAGGCTCCCAATTCCCCTTTGGTTTTGAATCCATGGGCGTTTTTGAGAAGGCCCGCCACGGTGG
>CAZLHW010000183.1:4894-7552 GCA_964559085.1 uncultured Acidobacteriota bacterium
GGGACCCTGATGCCGGTTGCCGCCGACCCGTAGAGCGCCCGCATGTAGTCCCGGATCAGCATATGGGGAGGATGCTGCCGCTGCGCTTCACCCACGCTTGAGATATAGCTCCATCCGACGCCCATACTGACAACATTATCCGTACGCCGATAGCCCAACTCCACGCTCAGCGGCTCCCAGCCCTCCGGCAGCAATTCCTCGTTCTCCGCGATGCACACGTTGTTATATTGAAGGTTGTTTCCGAGCGAAGAGTAGGCGCCGTCATTCAAGCGCATCTCTCCGAAGATCTTGCCGGCAATTGTAAAGGTCCGGCCTATGACGGCGTTTGCCTCGCTGAAGGGACTCATCACGGCTATGCCGGCATTCATCCCTAGTTGCTTGCGGATCGGCCCGTTCACAACAATCATATTCGCCATGGAACTTGTGGAATTTCCAAACGATCCTGCCTGCGTCAGAGTTGCAAGGATAGTCGGGAAAAATTCCGGCCTCGCACCGGCCATCACCGCATAGACCGCAGCTTTTTCCACTGTCAGCTGCCGCGCGCCCATTCGGGCGACCGGCTCCTCCGGCTTGCGGCTGGTCGCCTGCAGCATGGCCGCAACCCTTTCCTCGGTGGGGAGCACAATCGGAAGGAAATCCGTCCATTCCTTCTCTTTAAAAAGGCGGTGGAGGTTGGCTTCGGTATCGGGCTTCAGCAATCTGGGCTCCGGAATCGATTCTGCAGGCATTCCGCTTTTCATTTCCTCAGCGGTCAAAGGTTTTGTCAATGCATCGATAATCGCCTGCATCATCGGCTTGCCGGTCAGCAGGTCCTTCCCTTCGACGTAACTCTTATGCACGGATTTGGGTTGACCGGCTACGGGAAACGGGAACGCGACAAACCGTATCGGCATCCCGTTGCCGTATAGGAGATCATATTCCTTGAATTTCACTACGTTGATGCCGGAAGCGCCGACCGTCGGCACTTTGCATTGCTCTTCGATGTTTCTTGCAAGTCGGCGCACGGCCGATACGCAGCCGTGTCAGCCCGCAATCCCAATGATTACTCCGTCCACCTTCTCCGCGGCCAACTTTTTCACAAAACAGCTATCATCTGCAATCCAGCCAGTCCCCCTCTACCGGACCGTCTTAACCGACGGCATGTTACGGGCAAACCAGGCCTGCATTTCTTCGTAGACGCTGTAAGCGGCATCCGGACCGCCCCACTGGATGTCATACATGTAAATCGTTTTGCCTTCCAGCGTGTCGAGACGCCGTGCAAGCGGGACGCGCTCGACCACTTTGGTGGAGATAGCCGGATTGAGCACGGTAACCAGCCCGTCCCCTCCGGCCGCCGGCGGCGCGATGCCGACAGAGCTTAGGGCAACAACGACGAGCAGAAAGCATCCGGGCAGAATTGTTCCTTTCATAGCCTCCTCCGCAATTGGCATTGAATTCCTTTGGCATTGACGTGACATATAAGGCCATTTCATCCCGTGCCGCAAGAAAAAACACCCGAAACATACCGGCGGTGCCTTCCTCGCCTCTTGAGCTTTTGGCCGTTGATTGCCCGCCCGGCCGCGAAGGTTTCAAAGACACGACAAATGCAGTTTTTAGCGGCATCAACCGATGGGCTTGTAGCGTCTGGGATCGTTCGGATCCTTCGGCGTATAGGAGTAAGGTTCCACCGAAGGGTTCGCATCAGGCATGTGCGGCACATACTCATTCTTTTTGCGGACTTGACGCACCTTGGCAACCACGGCAAGAACCAGCGGGACCAGGAACAAAAACGGGACAAAGGCCTTGTACTCCGGCGGCAACAGAATGCTGAGCGCAATGATCGCCGCCAGAATCGCCGCATTCACCAAAGCCGATTTCCCCGCCGCTCTGGATTCTTCAGGAGGCTCATCCTCATCATGGGGATTCATATCTTCGGCCCTATCCTCTCCTAATGCGCTGCCGCCGTTTATAGAACCGGGCAGGCAGATTGGAAGCAAGTTCCCTATCAGCGGGTCCGAGCGATTCGGCATCCCGATAATACGGGATTCTGGAGACTAAACCCTCTTTACCGCGGGGGCGGAGGAGCCGTTCCGGCATTGCTTGATTTATCGTCTCGCGCTTTCTTTTGTCCGGCATGGCGCCCGAACAGTCCCAGAGCCATTTTTTCAATCCGGTTCACTCCGCTGCGGAGCCAGTTTCCCGCGGGCCCGGCTGCATCTTTGTCAAGCAATGCGTCCGCCAGAATTGCGCGTCTGAGATTCGCCCCCTTGAGATTCGCCCCCTGCAGGTCGGCGCCATAAAGATTTGCTTTTCGCAGGGAAGCCATCCTCAAATCGGCGCCCCTCAGACAGGCGTAAGTCAGATCCGCATGACTGAAATCGGCGTTGCGAAATGTTGAACCCCTCAAATTTGCCTTTCTCAGATTCGCATGATGAAACCGGGTGGCGGTAAAATCGCCATAGCTCAAATCCGAGTAGCTTAAATTGATGAAGCTCAGGTCCGCGTGGTTCAACTCCTCTCTGGAAAGGTCGGGGCAGACATCGGGATTTTCCATCCTCCATTGGTTCCACGGCTTCATGGATAAAGACGCAAGCGCGCGGATGAGAATCCGAACATGCTCTTTGTTCGCCATCGCAAGCCCCCGGAATAATTCATGTTTTACGAAAGGATGCTTGGCTC
>CAZLHW010000184.1:0-7522 GCA_964559085.1 uncultured Acidobacteriota bacterium
GGTTTCGTGGGTCTGGAAGATGCCATTGATAAAATGCCGGCCGAGCTTTCCGGCGGCATGAAACGCCGGGTAGGGATTGCCCGCGCCCTTGTCGGAACCCCGGAGGTTGTGTTATACGACGAACCGACGGCAGGACTGGATCCGATCACCAAGAGAACCATTGTCGAGCTGATGATCAAGTTGAGGGATATGGAAGGGGTAACCAGTGTGTTCGTCACCCACGATCTCCACGCAGCTTCCATCATAGCCAACGAATGTGCCACCAGGGATCCGGACGGACGGGTTTCCATTCAATCGGGAAGTCCTTCCCCGTGCACGATCCACAATAATTTTATAGTGCTTCAGGATGCGGCTCTTTGCTTTGAGGGCAGCTACGACGAATTGATGAGTTCTACTATCCCTTATATAAGAAAATTTATATCCTGATGAAAAAAACTTTATCCATCCGCCCGCAAGGGCCCCGCGACGCTTGTTTTCATGAGCACCCGACGGGTATTTTCCCCCCGGATCGGCGCTTAAGGAAAGGAGTCTCATGCCGGCAAAAAAACAGGTAGCTTTAGCCCAGTTGAAGGTGGGTATCGTTGTTACGGTTGCGATTCTGCTGCTTGCTGCCCTGATTCTTCAGCAAAGCTGGGGAGTCAATTGGTTCAGCAAATCGATAAAGATGGTCACCTATCTGCCGGACGTCGCCGGACTAAAATCCGGCGCTCCTGTCTGGCTGGCCGGAATTGAAATAGGCCGCGTCCGCAAAGTTTCCATTATCCCGCCGGAAATCTATGCAGGAAACGCACCCATTTTCAGGCGCATTTCCGAAATAGAAAAGCAAATCGCCGCAGTTGATAGAAATCGCCCGGAAGCCCAAAAAACGCTGGAAGACCTGGAAGAAAACCTGCGCAATCTGAAAACCGATATCCGGATTGTGGAGGTTCAGTTGGATATCCGCCCCCAATACCTGAACAGGATCAGGAAGGATTCGGAGGTCAGCATTTCTTCCCGCGGTCTTATAGGGGATTCCTTCATCGATATTTCTCCGGGGGCGTATGGAGATCTTCCGCCTTTGCGCGGAGGCTATTACGTGATCGAAAGCATCCAGCATCCGGGGTTTCGCGAAATTATGACGGGTGCCAATGACGTGGTTGCAAATTTCGGTGTTCTTTCGCAACAGTTCAAAACGATGTACAACAAGATTAATCCGGAAAAAATCGGATCCGGCGTTGCCGACACACTCGGCGATC
Organism: uncultured Acidobacteriota bacterium; assembly: GCA_964559085.1. GTDB lineage: Bacteria > Acidobacteriota > UBA6911 > UBA6911 > UBA6911 > UBA6911. The sequence goes on from CAZLHW010000184.1 coordinate 1,236, forward strand.
TGCGAAGCACTGTAAAAAAGGCCGGCGATGCTTTCACTCACACAACTCAGCTGGTGGACGAATTGCACAGCGGGAAAGGCACCTTTGGCAGAATGGTTTCCGATCCGGAACTCTATCAACGCCTGGTGGATGCATTCGAGAAATTCAACAAGATAGCAGACAGCATTCAGAATGGAAACGGGACGCTTGCCAAACTGATTCACGATCCCGAATTTTATGACTCCGCAAGGGATACCCTTAGAAAAGCTGAAGTTGTCATGGATCGAATTGAAAAGGGCGAAGGCACGCTGGGCAAACTCTCCAAGGATGCGGAGCTTTACGAAAAAAGCAAAGAGGCCCTCGGCCGCTTTGCCTCTCTCGTCGCGGAAATCGAGCAGGGCAAAGGCACTATGGGTAAACTTTTAAAGGACCCAAGCCTTTATAACAATCTCGACCAATCCACAGCCGAAATCACCAAGCTTCTCTATGATATCCGGCAGGATCCCAAGAAATTTCTGACCATTCGCTTCCGCATTTTTTGAGCTTGACAAGGATTTTGAATCTGTCTAGCCTTACGGCCATGTTTAGCAACATGATCGGTCGCGGCGGCAAATTTTTGCTCGATAGAATTGTCAGATTCTTAACCCGTTTCAAAATAAATCCGAATATTCTTACCTTTACGGGAGTGCTCATCAGTTTCTGGGCCGCTTGGGAATTCGGCTACGGCAATTTCTTCCGCGGCGGCCTGGTTATCATTCTTGCGGGCCTCTTCGACATGCTTGACGGAGAGGTCGCGCGCGTCAGCCGCAGCGAGACGGAATTTGGCGCTTTCTATGACTCCGTGATCGACCGCTATTCGGACGTCATTATCCTGCAGGGCTTGATGGTGTATTATGCCAGGAAACAGATGCTCGAGTACGTGGTCCTGGTCGGAGTCGTTTTCATGGGCGCCGTTCTGACGAGCTACGCCAGGGCCCGTGCCGAATCGCTGATACACAAATGCAAAGTAGGGTTCATGGAAAGGCCTGAAAGGCTTGTCCTCCTTATTATTGGAGGGCTGTCCAACCGCATGGAAGCCGTCCTCTGGATTCTTGCCGTCTTGGGCAACTGGACGGTTATTAACCGCATTTATTATACGTGGAAAGAACTGCCGAAACACAAAGCGGTCGTTAAGTGACTTCCCGCGCTTTTTACGCCGCGCTCTTATAGCTTTTGAATTTCGGTCCCCGCCGGTAGCTTCTGTTCAAATTTGGAGTCCGCGATTTTCACATTCAGCTTTTCATCATAAAAGCTTATCAGGAGATAATCTTTTGTGGGCTCCTGGAATTTATATTGAGCCGGCATGCCGTTGGAGTCTTTCAGCCAGATTGTTATGGATTCAATACGCGCCGCCGTTTTCGGATCTTTAGGCACAAGCACGAGTATGGAGCAGCGAGTCTTGTTCAGCACCTCGCTGCCTCCATAGGAAACCTTAAATTTCTCCCGAAGTCTTGCAGACTTTTGGCCGATGCCGAGAGCCAGATACTCCACGATATCCTGCATCTTTTCACGGCTGGCAATCTGGGCTTCCTTGATCGCGGGCCTATAAACGGTCAGGTTAGAGCCTTTAATGGTCAGAATTCTCTTCCCCGGATTCTGAATTTCATGGCGCATCCCCACCGAACCATCCCGGCTGCGCGCATAATAGAACTCGCCTGTTTCCGGCGTATCGAATTCTTTTAAAATTGCCGTATATTTTTTTTGAGAAAATTTTGCCGTGAAAGTCCGGAATTCCTGCGCCAGCGCGTCCATTCTATTCAGGACGCGCTGAAGATCCGCATCCTCTTTTCCCTCGGCCGCGGCGCCCGTTCCGGAAAGCCCGATGAGCAGCAGACAGCAGGCAAGTGTCAGCCGGCCCGCGACCGAACAATGGTCCATTCTTTTAAGACTTTTCATCGATACACGCCCGCTTTGACGTTCTGAATGGCGGCTCCGGTATGCTGGGCAGGGGGGGCTTTTGCCGCGTTTTTTGAAACAAAACAACTCCGCGGCGCCAGAAAGATGAAGGCAAGAATTAGGGCGCATATGATGTCATACTGGATTGTTCCGCGCGCATAAGACCACACGAATATGTTGTGAATCGTTTTCCGAATGTCCGTCATATGCTGTTTACGGCATCTCTCAGGCTGCGGCTGAGGGTAAAGTGGATTGCAGGGTTCAGGATTTGGCCGTCCTTCATTTCAATCACGCGGCTTGCGGTGGACGCAGCATCCGAATCGTGCGTGATCATAACGATTGTCTGGCCCAGTTTGTCGTTTAGGTCGCGAAGCATCTGCAAGACGGTCTGCGAGTTGCGTGAATCAAGGCTGCCCGTGGGCTCATCGGCAAGGATTATGGCCGGTCGGTTGATGACGGCTCGGGCAATCGCCACGCGCTGCTGTTCGCCCCCGGAGAGCTCTGCCGGTCTAAAATGGATTTTGTCCGTAAGGCCCAGCATGCTGAAAATCTGATCCACACCATTGGGGTTCAAATGACCGTTGCCATGTATTTTCTTGGCAAGTTCAATGTTCCCTTTTGCGGTTAGCGTGGGCAAAAGATTAAATCTCTGAAAAATGTAGCCGATCTTTCCGCGACGGATCGCCGTGCGTTCGGAATCGCTGAGCTTGGATATGTCGATGCCGTCCACCAGGATCGTTCCATGCGTGGGCTGCATCAAACCGCCCAGAAGATGCAGGAGCGTGGATTTTCCGCATCCCGAGGGGCCCATGATCGCGATAAACTCCCCGTGCTTCACTGTAAGATTTACATTCTGCAAAGCCGGGACCTCGACCTAGCCGGACCTGTAGGTCAGGCTCAGGTTGATGGTTTCTATCGCATTATTTGAGGATGCACTCTTCTCCATATGCTCCGTTCCCTATTCGAAGCTCAGCGCTCTTACAGGGTCCATGCGGGCTGCTTTATAAGCCGGATACAGCGCGCCCAGTGTGCCGGCCATTAATCCCAACACCATGCCGATTACCAGATCGTCAAAATTCATGGCCACCTGAAGGGTCGGAATCTTTACAGTAATTATTTTACGAATTATTTCGCTCGCGACAATGCCAAGCAGCCCGCCCAAACTGCATATGATAACAGATTCCTTGAGAATCATGGCAACTATAAAACGCCGTGAGGCTCCCAGAGATTTTAGGATACCAATCTCGCGGGTTCTTTCAAAAATTGTTGTATACATTGCCAGCAGAATAACCATAAAGCTGAGGGCCATGGATATCAGTATGAGCGTTATGCGGAATTCCTTCAGTCCCGGCAAAGGGGTCTCCGCCAGCAGCAAATTCGGATCCGAAGCTCGAAGAAGAGAATAATGCGGGAACTTCTGACGCAGGGCCTGGTACACCTGATCCGTGTTGGCATTCGGCGCCGCTTTGGCAAACATAATGGTCACCTTGTCGGTCGTCGAAAGCAGTTTTTGCAGAGTTTCGAGAGGCACGAAAACACGGACGATGGACCCGGCCCTGCAAATGCCCGTAACAGTAAAGTCATGGTCCAGCAGATTTATCTTGGCTCCCAGCCTGATTTTTTTAGCATCGGCATAAATCTCATCCACTACGATCTCATCCCCCTTCAGGGTGGGGTTTCCCTGCAGCATCTGCAGCCGTCCGGGAAAACGGTTATAACTGGGCAGATCGATTCCAAATACCAGACCGAAGTGCGAGGCGCTGAACTTCGACAGCACCGGCGTCACCGCTTCAATGCCGGGTGTTTCCGCAAGTCTATCGGCCAGCTTTGAATTCAAAGATGCGTCGCTGAAAGCATAAAGGACTGAAGAACCCGGAGGCTGGAGGATAAAATCCGCGCCCAGCGCAACCGTTCGCCCCAGATATTCATTCAATGTGCCTTTAACAATCCCCCCGATAACCAGCAGGATCATGACACCCAGGCCGACGGCCAATATGCTGATGCACGTGCGTGTGGGGCGGGAGCGAATGTTTGCGGTAATGAGATTTTCCATCTAGTCAGCCTTCTTGTCTATCAAATGAATAATTTGAGCGCCCTCCGGGGGCGTCAGGATAAATGCATTATCCGCCAGATCCGGATTGATTCGCCAGTTTTTAAATTCCATGTCCAAAGCATACCCGTCCAGCGGCCGGTCGATATGCATTTTCAGCGGCAAAGAATACCCGTCCATTAAAGCAGCATTCGAGTAAGTAATGTCACTTACCAGCTGACCATCATCCTGAAAAACCTGTTGCCGCGATATGCTGAGGCTGGAACGTTCTATCCAAAGTTTGCGCTCCGTATGAATCCTGCGGTTCAAGCCCTCATGGTAAAACCCGATTACATAATACTTTGCTTCGCTATCCGCGGACTCCTCCAGTGAATAAAGAGTTCCGGGCGCTTCAACCGGAATGCCTTGCGGGAACACAGCCTCAAAAATATGCGGTCCGCGAATCGGTATGGTGAACGCAGGGGACTCGCCACTTGCCTCCAGTATTAGTTCCTTGGCGCTATTCTTGCCCAAATAGAGCTTATTTCCCCGGCTTATCCAGATGGACAAGTCATCTCCAACCGAAAGCAGTTCAAGCTCCTTGGTCTTTGTTACAAAATTCTGCACCACAAGCTGCGTGGAATTCGGGCGCCGGAGCAGGATATAGCCCGGCTGCTTCCGGATCTCCTGGATGACGCCGCTCTCTTTTTTCCCTGAAAAATAGGTCACGTCAATCCGGCTTGAAAGGCATCGGATATCCTCATGTTTGCGCAGAAGGCCGAACAAATCTTCAAGTCTCGCTGTTTTTGCCAGCTGCACCTTTTCCGGAACTCGAGTTTTTATGGTTCGCTTGATCCGGCAACCGGAATGCGCTCCTGCGGCAATCAGGCAAAGAAGGCAGAGTAGCAATCGACATCGGGATGCGCTAACCGCCGGAGTTTTCAGACCTTTTATCATCAAAGTTTAGACCGCACAATGGGAGGGGGAAATCTAACAAAGTAGGAGAAACTTGTCAACGAACTGGAAGCGCCCCGCATTACGGCTGTGTCCGAAGGTTTCCCGCTTTCAATTTGCGAATGAGAAATACAGCGACCGCCGTCAGAATGACTCCGAACACGACGAGCAGGATTGTTCCAACCAGATTCAGATTTTCCTGCATATAAACTTTCACCGCGTTGCCGTAAAGCACTGCCAGAATACCCCACATGGAATAACGGATTGTTCTTCCGACCAGAACGGCGGCCAAAAATACAAAGGCGTTAAGTCTAAATACGCCTGCACTAAGAACAAAGATTTTGAAGGGCAGCGGAGGCGGCAGGATGCTCGGTATCAGGACCGTCAGGATACCGAATTTCTTGAATAACATTTCGGCGCGGTCGATTTTGGATTGGGCGAATCGCCGGCGCAGAAGCGGACTCCCTCCTTTGCGTCCCAAGCTATAAAGCAGCAGACAACCGATGACGGATCCAAGAACCGTCATGCTGACGTAATACGCCATGTTTTTCCAGGATTTGCCGGTCGAGAGGAGCACAATCAGCAGGTCATTGCCTTCCGGAACCGTTAGAAAGGATGAATCGGCAATCGCAAGGATCATTACCCCAATGCCGCCAAGGCTGGAGATGGCGGCCGTGACAGTTCCGCCCAGCTTGATCAACCAGTGCTGATCCCTCGGAACCAGGATATTCAGTGCAAAATAGTGCATTTCATCCTGCAAAAAAACGGGGAGCGGTCTAAACCTATTGGAAAGACTGCAATCCTTACATAATGCAAAACTTGAGGATGTGAAAGTAACACAGCGTCCTGCCGGAGGGCAACCCAAACAATTATGACCAAACATCATTTGTCTTGCTTTTCAAGAACGGGTCCCGAAATCTCGCAATTCCGAAGGACCCGGCAGACCCGTAAGGCGGTAAATACCTGTAAATAATTGACAATGAAAGAGTCTAAAAGTAAAATGGAGCCTTCCTTTTGGTTTCAGGCCTATATCTGCCGACAGAAATATTTTATGCGCAGGCTTTAATTTTGCTATGGAATCCGTTGCTTCCTATTTGAAATCAGCACGCGAGAAGCAAAATGTTTCGCTTGCTCAAATGGCTGCAGACACCAAAATCAGCCTGCACTACCTGGAATCCTTGGAAGAAGGCCGCTATAAGGATTTGCCCGGAGGCATGTACAACCGGGCGTTTTTGCGTGCCTACTGCGAGCGATTCAACCTCAATCAGCAGGAGGTTTTGAATCGTTACGAAGCCGAAACATCGCCTCCCCCGGACAGGCTCATAAAGTCCAAAGTCCATTTACCCAAAAAAGACAGAAGCCTGAATCCCAGTCCTGTTCTTATTTGGAG
>CAZLHW010000185.1:0-7507 GCA_964559085.1 uncultured Acidobacteriota bacterium
CACAACTGCAAAGACTGCCCAGCCGTGCGTGTAGGTCAAATCCTGGGCCAGCGTAGCGGTAAAGTTGAACGTTAGGTTGCGGCCGGTCGAATAGAAATCCGCAATTTCAATGTTCAGCAGCAGGAAGAGGAGCAGCGTGCCGGCGGCGGGCAGCAGCCTGGACACGCGCACCGATGGCAGGATTGAATCATCCCGGGTTTTCGAGAGCAACCATCCTCCTCCGATCATGGCTGCCGCGGAAACCAGGTAGGTGTAGAGATACCAATTCCATATTCTGACAGCTGCGAGCGGCTGATAGGTCAGAATTTTCGGGTTAAGCGCCAGCCTCACAAACACGGCGGCAAACAGCCCGCTTGCGAAATAGAGAAGGCCCTTGTGCGGGATCTTTCCATAAAGCCAGGCCAGCGCGGCTCCTTCAAGCGCCCATCCGATCGTGATCCACTCTTTTTCCAGCTGCAGCGGAATGGCCGCCGTGATGAAGGCGAGCGCCGTCCCCGCCACCAGAGCCAGCCGCCCCAGAGTTCGGGTTCCGGGCGCCTCGATTTTGAGAAGCTGCAGAAAAAGCAGGGCCATCAGCAGCGCCTGCGCAACCGGCAGCATCCCTATGGCGGATCCCCATCCTGCCTGAATCATCGCGTGCCGCGCCTGGAAGAAAAATGGGACACTAGCCAAAGCCGCAGCCAGATAGGGGGCGATGGATTTGCCGCAGCGGCGCCCCAGCAGCAGCGGATAGCCGATAAAGACCAGGTAAATCGGAACGCCAAACAATAGCTGCTGCTTCCAGTATCCGGCAGCCGCATGCTGTACGTACCAAAGGGATACTGCGATCGCGGCAGGGAACAGGCCTATCACGGCAAATGTGTATGCTTTCCGAACCCATTCAAGTGCGAGAAGCACAATCAGGAAAGCCAGGTGCGTGGCAAGCAGGAACCCAATGCCCGGAGAGCCGGGCTGAGCCGCAGCAAAAATGGCGACGCCCTGAGCCAGAAGAATAGTGACGGAGGCTGTTCGGCCGAATGCCGCTGCGTCGGCTCCGGTCCGTTTTGCCAGATAGATCCCGCACAATGCCAGAAGCATCATGGCGCCCGCCGATAGTATGGCAATGGACGGAAACGGCGCCACACCGGCAACAACAACCCATACAATCAGTATCAATGCTGATGCCGCCAGCGCTGCTCGCAACAGGTTGTGCCGGCGTATGTAAAGCGCGGCAGCGCCGATTGCCAGATCCAGCACAAGCAGAATGCCCAGAAGCGGCCAGGGTGGGATGCTCAGAGATTTTTGCGCGGCGACGGCAATGAGAAAAATGTGGCCTGTGAGGCCCAGGAACATGCCGTTGCCGAGGAGCGCGGCATCCGAGCCGGAAGCCTGTTTCTGCATCCAGATGTTTCCGGCCAGGACAAGCAGGGCAAACCCGGCCATAACAACCAGGGCCGGCATCAGGATTGCGGCGAGCGAGACGCTGGCCCACAGCACGCCCAAAATGATCCAGGAAAACACCATGCCCGCAATCGCAAACAGGGGGAGCTTGAATGCCGAACCCTGCCAGAACAAACCCGCGTTGAGGATCAGCAGCATCAGCGCGATCCCCCAGATGGAAACGGAAGCGAGGGATCCGGCTGCAAGGAAGAACAGAAGAGCCAGGCTGGCCAGCAGCAGCCCGGCGCCGGCGCCTTCAGGCCGGAGGCTCTTACTCCACCGGCGCGCCGCCAGGGGAACGCCGGCATAAAACAGTCCAAAGACTGCGTAGATGGCCAGTCCCGAATAGACTCGCTCCGGAGTCAGGTGGTGCCGCGACCACGCAGCTTCAGCAAGAAGGGCGAATACGGCCGCAATATAGTAAAGGACGCCCTTCTCCGCATACAGGGCATGCGCGGAAACTCCGAGCAGAATCAGGAACAAAGTCCCGAAAAGCAGCCCGGGCACCGCACAGGCGGGTTCCATGACTGCCAGGCAATGCAGTGTAAAAAGAAGGAGAGGGGCCGCATAAACGGCCTTTGTCCCGATGCCGGAGAAGGTTCGGCCAAAGCGCCGCGCAATAAAAGGCGCGGCCAAATAAAAGAGAGCGAAGAGGACGATAAAGCCAAGAATTTCCGGCCAGGCATCGCTTTCATACGAGGATCCCAGCCAGATGGCAAAGATCAGGATTGTGGACGCGCTTCCGGTAAAATGCAGCATTTCGGGACCGCGCGCTGTGGCGATGGCGAAGAGGCCTGCGGCCAGGAGAAACAGAAAGCCGAAGAGCAGACCGAAACGATAACCATATCCGGGCACCGCGGCCATGTAGAGCGCGAAGAGGAGAGGGAAGAGGGCGCTCAGATTGGCCGTTTGGCCGAACAGCGAAATCCAGCCTCTTCCGGGCTTTTCACTCCCGCCGAGACTGGCGGCGATAAAGGCGAGAATTGGGAAAACCACGAATATTCCCATCGCAATGGGCAGCTGAGACGCTGTAAGGAACTTCATCACCCATCCCCACTGATAGAGGACGGTGAAAACAAAGCTTAGAGTCGTCAGCAGGGGCCAGTGCTTTCGGATCGCCACCCATGCCAGCCCTGCATTAAGGAGCAGAAGATAGGTGAACAGAGAGATGGGTCTGTTTTCTCCGGTGGAAAGCAGGGCCGGCGTTGCAAAGCCTCCCACGAGTCCGAGAAGAGCGATAAAGACGGAGTTGCGCCGTATGGAAAGGAGAACGGCAACCGCTGTTACAAGAACCATCAGCGCAAAAGCCGAAACAGGTCCGATAAGGTTCCAGAGAGCGCGCGCAGCAAAAAAGGTGGAAAAGAGAATGGCGATGGCTGCGGCGTCCATTGCATTGGCCGTGACCGGATACTTGCGGGCGGCCTTTAATTCGCAAAGCACCAGCAGGCCGATTCCCACGATAATGCCTATGGCCATGCGTACCGACGGCATCAACCAGCCCTGGTTGATGGAATAGCGCAGGAAGAATACGGCGGCCAGCAGCAAGGCCACTCCCGCAATCCATGAAAAGAGCTGCACGCCGACAATACTTTCCCAGTCGAACTTGGGAAGCCTCCAGGAAGGAAATTGCGGAGGCGAAGGCGGCACGACAGGAGGACGGGAAACTGGGACGGGCGAAACAGGCGTTTGTACGGCAACGGGCGGAGTGACAGGAGGTTTTGTCGGGGGAGCCACAGGAGGTGGAGCCTTCGCAGCGGCAGCCGGCTGGGCCTCCGCTTGGGGCTTCGGTGTCGGTGGAGGTGTCGGGGCGGCTGCCGTTGGTGGAGGCGCCGGTTCGGAATGTGGTTTAGGCGCCGCGCGCATATCCTGGAGTACGCGCTCCAGGATATCCAGGCGCCGTTCCATCAGGCTGAAGCGGGTATCGAAATCCTGCATGCGGCGCGAATACTGATGAAGCTTCACCAGTATCACAAGAACTGCCAGGAACAGAATTGTTGTGATCATGGGCGCTCCTGAACCGACCTGTTGTATGAAAACGGTTGCCGGATTATAGCACCGGATAAAGGAAATTCGTTCCGGTTAAACCTGCAGCTTCGTGTCCCGCAAGCCCATGTGTCAAGGAAAAAGCCCGCGCTGAAGGCGCGGAGTAGAGCGCAGGGCGGAGGCCGCGCCGCATCCTTTGTCCTGGGCTGCTGTGCCGCGCACCCACGGTGCTCGCAGCGCCGGCAATCGGCACAATCCGGACGCATTCGCCAATGCGTGCTCCGTCAGCATATGGGATTCAGGGAGGGCATGCGGCGGTTTTGGGAGGGTTATTCCGGAGGCGTTTTCAATCGGGCGCAAAAATCCCCTTGGGTCAGGGAAAAACCCTAAGAAGACAAATCAACTGGAACTCAGAAGCATAAATCTGAACCGTTAGGCCACGTGCTTTTCCACATTGTATGGCCGACGAACGAATAACGACTCGTCCCGATCACGGGAAATCTGGTATACGGCATCCCGGCAAATTCTGCAGGAATGCAAGTGTTCCAGAACTTCCAATTTCTCGTCCAGCTCCAGTTGCTTGTCGAGCAATTGCACCAGCTTTTGAAAACTGCATGCGCTCATATCGCCTCTCATAGAATCACTGTCTTGACGAGCGAGATTTGATTAAAGAAACAAAGCCTCAAAACCGCTGGGAAGCTCTTTTCAGGCCTGATGCCTGCTTTCCCTATTCCGTGCTATTTGATCTTGACCGGGCTTGCGGATCAATTCGCCAAAACACCCAAACGCCATCGGGTATCAGTAGCCAAATCCCGCTACGTAATACTACCTATCGGCAGATCCGCATCCGCAAATGATCAAATTAGCTGGAAAATTAGAGGTTCGTTTCGCGAACCCTGGAATAAGCCTTCTCCGACAAGGCGGGAACCGGAAGCGATCACTCCGGATTCAGCGTTGCCAGGATTAGGCCGACGGCCTGTTCTGTTGAGATATCATCCGTATTAAGAACCAGGCTGTAGAAGCTAAGGTCATTCACATCCTGCTTAAAGTGGTTGCGAATGAACGCGCGCCGTTCTGCGTCGATCGTGAAAACCCGGCGTCGCGCGATTTCGGAGGATACCTGCCACAATCGACTGAGAGACTGTATCCGCTTTTCCAGGGAGCCGGTGATGCGCACGTGGAGGCCATGCTCCACCCAGCGCAGCGCAAAGTTGGCTCCCCGACCAACCAGAATCGCATCTCCACGCGCCGCGAGCGTGGCGAGTGTTTTCATCAAGGAATCGTGATATTCCTCATACCCGAAGGGGGCTTCTTCCGGCATCCGAAGCATCCGCAGAATCATGTTATGCATACGCCCGCGCGTTTTCTCGTCCAGCTGGCGGACCAGGTCTTCGCGAACACGGCTGTTGTTCGCAATATGATCCACAATTTCCTTGTCATACAAACGCCAGCCTTGGCGCGCGGCGATTTCTCTGGCGATTTCATCCCCCGGAGTTCCCACGTCTCTGGAAATTGTAAGGAATCGGTAGGGAGATGCGTGGGTCTGCTTTACCGGATGCAAGACATTCCACCATCTCATCTGATTCTCGCTGAGACGGGTGGTAATGAAAGGTTCCAGATGTTCCATAGATCTCTCCCTTGGCCGGGTGCTTCATGGGGGGCGGGTAGCAGATAAATCCATTGGAGAGACGGCCTTTGCTCTTAGCATAGCGCTAAAAAGGGATTTATCCAATAGAATCTCATTTTTTGGAGTTTGGGATTCTGCCGCGGCCAAAGCAGGGCAAAAGACACACAAAGGCTTGCCGGCAGGAACCGGAGAGGGGAGAAGGAAGCTCGCAGCCCGGATGTGAAATCAGCGACTTTGAGCTTCCGATAAAAATTTAAAAGGAACTAGAAACTCTTGTCAGGATGCAGCGATTTTGCTCGTGCCAGAAGAACATCTTTGGATTCTTCCCTGTCTTTGACACAGGCATCCGTAGGACAAACCGCAGCGCACGCGGGTTCATCATGGAAACCCACGCATTCCGTGCACTTGTCCGGGACTATATAGCTGAAATCCTGGGAGAGGGCAGGATTGGTCTTTCCATTGAATTCATAGTCTTCACCGGCAGGAAAAATAGCCTCGTTCGGGCATTCCGGCTGGCAGGCTCCGCAATTAATGCATTCATCCGTGATCTTTAAGGACATTTTCAGATTCCTCCAACAAATTTTGCTGTCACAACGGCTGTTGCCGCATGCATCTTAGCATGGTTCACTTTTACAGCCCATTATTTTTGTTGTTGAGGATGGGACTAGGTTCAAAATAGAAACTGGGCTAGAGTAATGAATGCATCGAATCCGGAGAGAAGAATGAAAGCTGCGTTGCTGCATGGACCAGAAAAAATAGCGATAGAGGAGGTTGAGTCTCCGCGCCCGGCGAAGGGAGAGGTCGTATTCCGGCCCGAATGCGCCGGTATTTGCGGGACGGACATCTCCTTTTATCTCGGACACCGTATCGTGCCCTATCCCTTTATACTCGGACACGAGGTCATCGGGCGGGTAACCGCGGTTGGAGACGGCGTGGATAAATTCCAGCCGGGACAGCGCGTGCTCGTGGAACCCAATTATCCCTGCGGCTCCTGCCGCCTTTGCCTTTCGGGACGCGGCGCTGTCTGTGCGCAAAAGGGGAGCATGGGCGTGAATCTGCCCGGATGCTTCGCCGAGTATGTTGCTGCGCCGGCCGAATTTGTCTGGCCGCTTCCCGATTCCATCTCCGACAAGGATGCGGCGACGATCGAGCCCCTCGCTGTATCCGTGCACGGATTCTTTCAGTCGGGAGCGAAGCAGGGCGACACTATAGCCGTGCTGGGCTGCGGCGTTGTCGGACTGCTGTTGATTCATGCCGCCGTTGCTGCAGGCGTCCGCGTAATCGCGCATGACAGGGTTCCGCGTAAACTGGAAATGGCGCGCGGCTTGGGCGCGCGGACGGCATCCGAAAAAGAGGATCCCGAACAATTGTGGCAAAAAGAGAATGTAGTGTCGGTTCTCGAGTGCGCGGGTTCGTCCGCTACTGTCGAGCTCGCTTTAAAGGCTGCTCCCAGAGGAGCGCGTGTGGTTCTCCTGGGGCTGCCGTCGACCCCGGCCAGCTTTATGCCGATGCGCCTGGTTCGCGAGGGGATCGATATCCGCACTTCCATGATCTATGATCACCCCGCGGATTTCGAGTACGTGATTGCCCAGGTCGCTCAGGGTGTGCTGCACCCCTCATGTGTCGTCACCCACACCTATCCGCTTGAATCGCTCGGGGAAGCGCTGAAGTTTGCAGTTTCGGGAGAAGCGGGAAAAATTCACATAAAGATCGGTTAGTCCATAATTTGAGGGAGGATTGAGAGTGATCAAGATTCTGCTTATTCATGGACCGAATTTGAACCTGCTGGGAACGCGTTCGCCGGAAATCTACGGGTCTTCAGGGCTGGAAGAAATCAACGCGCAGATGGAGAACATTGCCGAAGCTGCCGGAGCGGAGTTGCGGACCTTCCAATCCAACAGCGAAGGAGCGCTCATTGATGCGATTCACGAGGCGGCTCACTGGGCGGATGGGATTGTAATCAATCCGGGGGCCTATGCGCACTACTCCTATGCGATCCGGGATGCGCTGGCTTCCATAAAAGTGCCGGCAATTGAAGTGCATCTCTCCAATATCTATGCGAGGGAGGAATTCCGCCGGCAATCGGTTATTTCTCCCGTTGTAGCCGGCTGCATTTCCGGCCTCGGCTGGCGCAGCTATGCGTTCGGCATTCAGGCTATTATCGGATTGATTCAGGATCGCGCGGCAGAAAAATAGCCGCCAGGACTCAGGGACGCGAAGAAAGTCGCGGGCATATGCTTCCAGATAAAACCGGAAGCCTCCTGACTTGACCGGCTTGTGCGAAAATCCGGAGCTCTGATTTCAGAAACCCCTATAAATAGCGGCTCCGATCAGCACAATCTCTGAAAAACGTGGTTACGAATTCGGTCATGCCGCGTGCTACCGGGGAAAGCCGTATGCCTGCAGCTGTTTGATGAGCGTTTGCACCACCTGCCCGACCGTCAACGTTGAGGTATCCAGGACAATATCGGCCTGTGC
>CAZLHW010000186.1:0-6290 GCA_964559085.1 uncultured Acidobacteriota bacterium
CATATCCGCAAGGAAGCACGGCGTCCTTATTAAGTTGAGGATTGCCGTCAGGCGCGCCCGGTGCTATCCAACCCCTTGATCCTGGTGGGCGGCATGCGGTCGCTTCGCGACATGCAGGCGGTGCTTGATGAAGGAATCGCCGATGCTGTTTCCTTATGCCGTCCTTTTATCCGTGATCCGCATCTTGCGGCAAAATTCCGCCGCGGCGAGATTTTGGAGTCTCCCTGCGTCTCGTGCAACGGGTGCCCCGAACGGATGCTCGAAGGCCGCTTTGGATGCGCGGTCACAGGAAACTAAACTGCAGGTTTCCATGGGCCTGCGCAAATCCGATTCTGCGCCGCTCGGTGAAAATCAGCCGTTCATATTTGCTGTTTGTGTGGATGCACCAGCAAGATATGGCCTACCAAAGCGTATCCGATCGCGATCTGCCACATCAGGTTGTTGCCGGCTTTCCATGGCAGGTAGAGTTCCCCTGCCGGGGCCAAGGAATGGATGAAGCCAAACAGGGTGAGTGCCGCGCATAGCAGCATGAAGGCTCCGGCGCGGCGGAGCCTTCCATCCAGCAAATCGGCAAGGAATCCCCCCCAAAGCATTGCCGTCATTATGAAGCCGCTTCCCACGGCGCGAAGAACGCCGCGTTCTTCGGCCAGGGCCGGAGGGAGCACGGTGGCTGGGTCGAGTTTCCCGATCAGGCTGTCCGTATAGGTGAGCACGAGATACGCCACAACCGGAATAATGGCAAAGGCGACCGCCGGCGCATGTTTCCGAGGCGATTCGGCAAAGGCCTGCGAGACAATCTCAATACCGACGAATAGCAGAATAGGCGTGAGCACTGCTTCGGGGATCGCCCCGACGACGAATGACAGGGCGCCGAGTATTCCGCCGATGCCGACAAAAAGACCGGCCGCGAGCGTATACGCGGCGCGGCCGCCCATGGCTTTATACGCCGGATGCCCGATGTAGGGCGTGGACTGGGCCACGCCGCCGAACAACGCGGCCGCCAAGGTGGCCAGGGCCTCTGTCAGAAGAATGTCGCGTGTTTTGTAGGCGTCGCCGGCAACCCGGGCACTTTCCGTATTATTGATGCCCCCGATAATAGTGAGCACCGCAAACGGGAAGGCAACGGGCAGATAGGAGATTGCTTTTTCCAATCCGAAAAGAAAGCCGATGGTTGGGAGAGGGAGAGCAGGGTGAAATTCCAGAGACGGTGCGGAGACTTTCATTCCGAAGAAGTGGAATCCGCCGAAGAGATAGTAGAGCAGACATCCAGCGGCAACGGCGAAAAACGCTCCGGGAATCCCGAGCGGCAGCCTGCGGCGGGCAACCAGCGAATAGAGAACAATTCCAAGCGAAACCAGGCCCGCGACCGGCGTCGAGAAGATCTTCATCACCGGGAAAAAGGCAAGCAGGGCGATGCCGATGCCGGCGAGCGATCCCAGAAGGCCCGCCTGGGGAATCCGGCGTCGGATGGATTCTCCGAATAGGGAAAGGATGGTTTTGAAGATCCCGATGATCATCAGCGTCGCCATGCCCACCTGCCAGGTGAGAATGGCGTCCTTTGTTTCAAGGTACACGGGACCCAGCACGGCGGTGGCGATGCCGATGGTGGAAGGCGTGTCGAGCCCGAGGGGCATCGCGGTGACATCCGTTCTCCCGGTCTGTTTTGCGAGCCGGAAGGCAAGCCAGGTATACACGCAATCGCCGAAGAGAACGCCAAGCGCGGTGCCCGGTATCATGAGACTGTAGACTTTATCGATCGGGTAGCCGAAGACGCTGGCCAGGATACCGGTGAAAACCACGAGCGTCGTTATGTTGTCCAGCAGGAGACCGAAGAACGCATTCAGATCTCCCCACTGCGCCCAGCGATAGCGTTGTTGTTCTGCCATGAGCCTCTCCGCACCTCTTCATTCTGCATGCTGCCGGAAAAACGAGGCCCACATTTATACTATCTCCCTTTAAGGGCACAAGAAAAATCAGGTGGAGTCGTTTTTCAAAATGCCGCATACCTTCCAATATCCGTGCCCGTTTCGGTGGACGAAGGGATAGGGCTGCAGTTTCCAGCCATTCCTTCAGCGCCGGTTTTTGAGTTATGATGCAACGCGAAGCTGTGTGGAAAGGGGAAGCGAATGCGCATGCCGGATGTGGTTGTGATTGGCGCGGGAATCAGCGGCCTGGCCTTTGCCTGGAAAGCCGCGCAGTCGGGGAGACAGGTTCTTGTTTTGGAGAAGCAGGCGCGTATCGGCGGCTGCATCTACTCCTATCGCTACGACGACGGCTTCTGGTATGAGCTTGGCGCGCACACGATCTACAATTCGTACTCCGGGCTTCTGGATATCGCGATCGAAGCGGGGATTTCCGACAAACTTGTCCGGCGCGGGCCGGCGCGCGTGAACTTCGGATTATTGCGGGACGGGCGGATAACATGGCTGACGCCGCCCAAAGTGCTGCTGCAGCTCAACTGGTTTGAAGCGGCGCTCCATGGACCCTTGGGAATCCTGCGAGGCAAGAGCGGCAAAACGGTGGAACAATACTATTCCGGCCTTGTCGGCCCCGGAAACTTTCGCCGCGTGCTTTCCCCCTTTTTCGCCGCCGTTCCTTCCCAGTGCGCGGACGAGTTTCCTGTCGAAGGTCCCGGATCCCTGTTTAAAAAGCGAACGCGCCGCAAGGAATTTCCCCGCAGTTTTGGTTTTCCCGGCGGCATCCAGGCTATCTGCGATGCCATTGCGTTGCATCCGAATATCTCCGTGCGTACGCGGGCGAACGTGATCGCGATGGAGACTTCTGCGGAGGGATCGAATGTGCGCCTGGAGCAGGGCGATGTCATCAAGGCGCCGGTTGCGGCGGTGGCCGCAACACACACGGCGGCCGCTGCATTGCTGCAGGAATCCTTCCCTGAGCTTTCCGCGGCTATTCGCCGCATACGGAGCGTGGACCTGGAAAGCGTGGGAACCAGAATTTCCAGAGAAAAATGCTGGATGCCGGAATGTGCTTTTCTGGTGCCGGTTCAGGATGTCTTCTTTTCCGCTGTAACCCGGGACCCTTTCCCGGATTCCAGATGGCGGGCCTTTGCCTTCCATTTCCGGCCCGGCCTCACACGCGAGCAGAAGGTATCCAGGATGTGCGAACTGCTTCGCGTGTCCCCATCCGATCTGGATCGATTGACCGAGCAGAGGACGACGCTTCCCGGGCCGCGGGTAAACCAGGCGGAGATTGTGGCCGACATTAAGAAACAGGTTTCGGGAAGTAATATCGCCGTCCTGGGCAATTATTTCGGAGGACTTGCCATCGAGGATTGCATCCTGCGATCTTTTGAGGAATGGCAGCGTTTGAATCGCTGACCGTTGGAACTTTCCGACCGCCTCTGTCGGAGCCATCAATGCCTGACGCCGCCGGACGTCAAACCGCTGTGCCTGTGTTGCCTAACCTCGATGCCAGCGCGCAGGGTGCAGGCAGACGCCGTGGTGCGGAAATGTCCCGATCCTATCGTGTCATTCCTATTCCTGCTGCGGCAAGCAACATGGTTCATTGCACCGATTGCGCCGAGTTGCATCGATTGCCGGCGTTGCAAGCGCCGGAAGGCGCGGGGCATCCGGAGGCCTGGGTTTGACAGGGCAGTGCAGCCTGTTCTCGCAGCTATTTTCGGGTGTAGAGCAGGATGATCGAGTTGCGGGCTTTATTGTAGGCCGCTTTTTTCTCCAATGGAAGATCGTCGATGCTGCCCGGAGTGAAACCCAGTTCAAGGAACCAGTCCGCCGTCTGCGTAGTAAGCAGAAAGACTTTAGTCAGATTAAGCTCGGCCGCTTTCTGCAGAAGAAAGGTGACCAGCTTTTTGCCGATGCCATAGTTGGCGTACATCTTGTCTACGGCGATGCCCGCAATTTCTCCGCTTCTGTCGGGGAATACATGCAGCGCGCCGCAGCCGTGGAGCGTCCCGTCCACTTCATAGAGGGCATAGTCGGAAATTCTGGCTTCCAGATCCTCCCGGCGGCGCGGGATAAGGACGTTTTCCTTGATAAAAGGCCGCATGATCTTGAGCATGTCCGGGATATCCGCATGGACGGCGCTGCGGATATTTTCATGAGGATCGGCATAAATCATGGTACCGAGGCCTCGGTTGGAAAAAATTTCCTTCAACAGCATTCCATCTTCCCGTCCGTCGATGACGTGGACGCGCTCGATGCCGGCCTGGCATGCGCGATAGGCGAGCGATACGATCTCGTACTGGTGATTCTTTTCGAGCTTCTTGTTCAGATCGAGAAAGCTCCTGGCCTGCGGCGCCGTCAGCCGGGATATGACCTTGTCGGGAGTGATTTCTATCCCCGGCGGAGTTTCAAAGTTTTCTGCGGAAATCCCGCCGAAATCGGTAATGAAAAACAACTTGGAGGCATGGAGCGCCGAAGCGATCGTAACAGCAAGTTCTGAAGAGGAGATGTTGTACGGTTTGCCCGTTCCCGACCAGCCGATGTTCGGAAAGATAGGGATGAAGGATTCGGCGAGCAGACGTTCGATGATGTCAATTTTGATCTTTTCCGTTTCTCCCGTACATTGATAATCCGTACCGTCGATGACTCCAAGGCGGCGCGCTTTCACCCAGTTGCCGATGAGGGCGTTGCATTCATCCTCGGACAGCAGCGTCATGATGCGGTTGGAGACGTCGAATGCCGCCATCTCCACATAGGGCATGGCCTCCGGCGGTGTGACGCGCACGCCTCCCACCGTCGGGCAGACGATATTGTAGGCCGCCAGTATCTCGTCGATCCGCTTGCGTGCGCCGGGCACCAGCGCAATTTTGATCCCCATTCTTTTCAGCAGGACGATGTCCTTGACAAGGAGGGGAAAGAGAGCATGATCGAGAAGGCTCCCTTCAATCCGGATTACGAACGTGTGTCCTTTGAATCGATTGATGTAGCGAAACGCTGTGCGAATGGTGTCCACCTGGTCCGGAAGAGATAACAAGTCTATGTCCATGTCTGCCTCGCTTTGCTAAAGACCTTAGTGCGAGGGTGCGAAATTGTCAATGAAATGAACTGCAACAGGAAATGAACCGCAAAGCCGCGAAGAACGCGAGGACGCGCAGGGCTTTGTGCATCGCGTGGCGATCTTCGCATTGAGTGTTTTTGCAGCCCATCAGGCGGAAGACTCCGGCGATTGATTCCGCAGCACGCGGCTCACAATCATGCGGATGTCGTTGGACGCCTGGGAGCGTGTCCCGGTACGCGCCGCCTTCTTCTTTTTTACGCGGGTTGTGGAACGGGTGACCCGCTGATGTTTTTCGCGCGTGCGGGGGGCAAAATGCTCGGCAAGGTCGAATGCAACGCGGGTCATTTCCGAAACACCGCTTGTTTCAGGGAAAGAAACATAATGGCGAAGCACCCGAGAATCCTCAAGACCTGAATGCGATGCGCTGATGTATAATGCGGCTTGTCTGTCAAAATCCTTTGAGAGAACCAAAAACCGTTCAAGGAGAAATCTTCATGAAACATCCTACCGGTACGGTACTGGTGGCATTCCGGGTTGGGCTCTTCGCGCCTCTTGCGACCCCGGCGTCGGCGCAGCAGTCCTGTGAAAGTCTGAAGAACATCAAGATACCGAACATGACCATTACATCGGCCACGGCCGGAAGTCCGGGATATGAGCTCCCGGCGCAGGCCGGCCCTATGGGCAACGTGCCCGCCGTGAAAGTCTCGGTGCCTTTTTGTCGGGTACAAGCGTTCTCCGCGCCGAGCAGCGACTCGCACATAGGAATCGAAGTCTGGCTGCCGACGGCGGCCAATTGGAACGGAAGGTTTCTTGCTGCGGGCAATCCGGGATTCATCGGCTCTCTGTCCAGCGCCGGCCTTGCCCAGATCATGCAAAGAGGGTATGTTGCCGCGGGCACCGACACGGGGCACGTGGATGCCGGTTTCGAATGGGCGATCGGCCATCCCGAAAAATGGGCCGACTGGGGCTACCGCGCGGTGCACGAAATGGTTGTTTTGACGAAGAAACTTGCTGAGAGTTATTACGGCAAGCCAATTCAATATTCCTACTGGAACAGCTGCCACAATGGCGGCAATCAGGGCCTTAACGAAGCGCAGCGCTACCCGGACGACTTCGACGGCATCGTCGCCGGCGATCCCGCGTTCCATATTTCTCATCTGCAGCCGGGCTCGCTCTACATCAGCTGGCTGGCGCTCAAGGACGGGATCAACGGTCCCGGCTACATTCCGCCTGCGAAGGTAGCCGTGCTGCATAAGGCGGCCATGGCGGCGTGCGACGGGAATGATGGACTGGTGGACGGTCTCATTGAG
>CAZLHW010000186.1:6300-7495 GCA_964559085.1 uncultured Acidobacteriota bacterium
CCTCCAAGCTGCAAGTTTGCTCCCGGGAGCATTCAGTGCAAGGGCGCCGACGGTCCGGATTGTCTCACCGCCGGCCAGGTGGATACGGCGCGAAAGATCTATGAAGGCGCCAAATTTAAGGATGGGACGCCGATTTACAGCGGTTTTGAGCGTGGAAGCGAGCTCAACTGGAACTTCATGATTGAGAAAGAACCGTTCTCGGTCAACATCAACTTCTTTAAGGGCATGGTGTTTCAGGATCCGAACTGGGATTTTCGCACATTCGACGTAGACAGGGATACGCGCCTGGCGATTGAACGGACAAGCAAATACGTGGATGGCAACAATCCCGACCTGCGCCCGTTCAAGGAGGCCGGCGGCAAACTCATACTCATCGCGTCCTGGAACAGCATGGGACTCCCGCCGCGATCCATCGTCGAATATTACAAAAGCGTGGAGAAGGTGATGGGCGGACCGGAGAAGACGCAGGATTTCGCGCGGCTGTTCGCGGTGCCCGGATCGGGAGGGTGCCCGGGATTCATGATGAATGAAAAGGATTTCGATGCGTTCGGCGCCGTGGTGGAATGGGTTGAGAAAGGCAAAGCACCCGACAAGATCATCTATTCGCATCGCGAAGCCGGAGGTATGGCGGCCGGGATGGGAAACCCGGGGAAGGTGTATCGCACGCGGCCCGTATGCGCCTATCCGAAGCAGGCGCGCTATAAGGGGAGCGGCGACATTAACGACGCTGCCAACTTCACCTGTGTGGAGCCCGGTAAATAGGAGCACGTGGCTGCCCGCTTCGAAGAAACGGCAAAAAGAAACCGCGGATTTTCACGGATCGGGTTTTGACGCAAGAATCGATCTTCGCTCGCGACTCGGATAGATAGGCGGCACCAGTAACTGGTATGTGCTTGCGAACAGGCAGGGCCATAACAGCCCTGCCTGTTTTGTTTCGTTGCATGCCGGACCGTCTGCTGCTTCACTGTCTCGAATCCAAAGGAATCAATCAGGAAATTCTTGGTATATCTCCATACCTCCACACGGTAGAGCGCCGGCTTCGCGGCGGTTTTAAAGTTGATTATATACAGTTCATTCTGAAGGCTGATCCGGTAGCCGGTGGATCCCGGTCCATAGTAGGATGTTTGTTTCAATTCCCACGAAGATCCGACCTTCTGGTATATCTTGACGGCCGGTTGCGTGTTGTAAACGAACG
>CAZLHW010000187.1:0-7452 GCA_964559085.1 uncultured Acidobacteriota bacterium
TGATACGCAGAATGTCCGATGGAAAACCGATATCCCGGGGCGCGGCAACTCAAGCCCGGTGCTTTGGGGGGATAAAATCTTCCTGACCACGGCGATAAAAACCGGATCGGCCAGTGCAAAGGAGGAAGTCGCAACGCCGCCTGCTCCCGGGGCCAAATTGCGGTTGTCGACTCCGGGTCCGCAGGCAGAGCATGATTTCGTCGTTCTCTGTTTGGATCGGAAGACAGGCCGAATACTCTGGCGGCAGACGGCAATCACGGCAACGCCCCATGAAGGCCATCATCCTTCCTATGGCAGCTTTGCTTCCAATTCGCCGGTCACAGACGGCAAACATGTGTATGCGTTTTTCGGCTCGCGCGGGATGTACTGCTATGACATGAAGGGCAAGCTGGTCTGGAAGAAGGATTTCGGCGTGCAGATGCGCATGCGGATGGCATTCGGCGAGGGCCAAGCGCCTGTTCTTTCCGGAGACCGGCTCATTCTGGTGTTTGATCATGAAGGGGATTCATTCATGGTCGTGCTTGACAAGAACACGGGGAAGGAGATCTGGAGAGCGGATCGTGAGGAGCCTTCCAACTGGGCCGCTCCGCTGGTTGTGGAATACGGCGGGCTCAAGCAGGTGATCGTCAGCTCCGTCCGGAAGGTGCGAAGCTATGCGCTGGATTCCGGACAAGTGATCTGGGAGTGCGCCGGACTTGGGACCAATACCATTCCGCATCCGGTACGACAGGACGATCTTGTGTTTGTCATGAGCGGGCATCAGAATCCGAATCTCATGGCAATCCGACTCGGTCGAACCGGGAATCTCACCGGAACGGATGCCGTCGTATGGAGCCAGACCCGGGGCAATTCCTACACGGCGTCTCCCGTGATTTATCAAAATAAGCTTTACGTTCTGACGGATAACGGGATGATCAGCTGCTACAACGCCCGTACCGGCGAGCCTTATTATCATCAGGCACGGTTGCCCCAGACGTACAGCTTTAAGGCTTCTCCCGTAGGCGCCAACGGCAAGCTCTACCTGGCGAGCGAGAATGAGGATGTCCTAGTTCTCCGCATGGGAGAGAAGTTTGAAGTTTTGGCTACGAACAAAATGACGGACGAAATGTTTGTCGCGACTCCGGCCATTATGGGCGGAGAGATCTTCCTTCGGAGCCAGACTCGGTTATATTGCATTCATTAAAATCTCGGATGGTACGGGTTTACAGGAGCAGGATATGAGAATTGTGGTTGCGGGCGGATCCGGCTTTATCGGGTCCCATGTGGTGGACGTGTTGCTTGAGCAGGGTTATGAAGTGGTGATTTATGATCTGGAAGCGCCGCGATATGGGCAAAAGTGCGAGTTTGTCCGGGGGGATGTTCGAGACATTGACCGGATGACCCAGGTGCTCCGGGCGGGCGATAGCATCTACATGCTCGCCGCCGAAGCGAACGTGAACCGCTTTTATGAAAGCCCCCTGTTCTCGAACGATATTACAGCAGGCGGAACATTGTCGGTTCTGGAAGCCGCCCGCCGCTCGAACGCGGCGCGCGTCCTTCTGGCGTCCACCGAATGGGTATATGGGTCCCTGCCTGAGGCCGGCGAAGAATGCATTACGGAAGAAACGCCCTGCACGGGGAACCCGGACCATATCTATACATCCTCCAAAATTGCGTGCGAGCTTTTCTGCAGAAATTACCGGAGCCTTTACGGCGTGAACTATACCATCATGCGCTATGGAATCCCTTTCGGAGAGCGCGCCCGCCCGGAAACCGTCACGCCGATCTTCATCCGCCGGATCCTAAACGGCGAGCCGATTACGATTCACGGCGACGGCAGTCAGACGCGGCAGTTCATCTATGTCAAGGATCTCGCGCGCGGAAACGCGGCCTGCCTTCAAGCTGCGGCGGAAAACCAGATTTTCAACCTGAACGGCATAAAGAAGATCAGCGTTATTCAGATTGTCCGGACGCTTGAGGAAATACTTGGAAAGAAAGCAGAATTGAATTTTGTTGAAGACCGCAAAGGCAATTTCAAGGGACGGTTCATATCATCAGAGAAGGCGCGTCTGCTGCTGGGCTGGGCTCCTTCGGTGGGTTATGAAGAAGCAATGCGGCAGTATGTCGGCCGGTTTTTGGCTTAATCGAATTATCGGTTTCATTAATCATTGGTAGAAGGAATGAAATACCCAGTCATCTGCATCGAACGTTACACCTCTATTGTGAAAGCCATTCAACAGATCGAGCGAAGCAGTTTCGACCGTGCCTTTGTATTAGATGAAAAGGGATCCTATATGGGCGGCGTATCCGCGGCGGACCTTCGCCGCCTGTTGATAAGCGGCGCGCGCGGGGAAGACCCGGTCGATGCTTACCCGCTCCGACATGTTCTGAAACTGACGGAGGAATCACTGCAGGACAGGAAAAAGCCGGACAGCATTCTGTCCGACATGGAATTGTACGGCGTTCATTACCTCCCCATCGTTGCTAAAGACGGCTCCGTCAAAGAAGTGCTTTCCGTGGAAGACCTGGTGCGGCTGCACGGATTATCCAGAGCGGAAGCCGCTCCCGCCGGGCGCGCGCGAAGAGTTCTGGTCGTGGGCGGGGCCGGATTTCTGGGGAGCGTCCTGACGCAGAAGCTGCTGCGCCTGGGATTCCGTGTGCGCGTGCTGGACAGCTTTATCTACGGCCGGCGTTCGCTCGATCCGCTTTCCGAAGATAAAAATCTCGAAATTGTCGAAGGAGACTTGCGCAACATTCATACGTGTGTCAGTTCTCTGGCAGAGACGGACGCCGTGGTTCTGCTCGCCGCGATTGTGGGGGATCCAGCCTCGAGAGTCCGTCCCACTGAAACGATCGAAACCAATGTGCTTGCCGCCCAGGCGCTGGCCTCCGCGTGCAAGCTGCATCATATCAACAGGTTTTTATATGCCTCGACATGCAGCGTCTATGGGATCGGCGCCGATCTTCTGGATGAGAATGCTCCCCTGAATCCCGTCTCGCTTTATGCCCGAACCAAGATCGAGTCGGAAAAAATCATCCTGGCCATGGGGGATGAATACTTCAGTCCGACCATTTTGCGAATGGGCACCCTCTACGGGTGCTCGCCCCGTATGCGGTTCGACCTGGTGGTAAACACAATGAGCATGAAATCGTTTGTGGACGGGAAAATCCAGGTCTTCGGGGGGCGGCAGTGGCGCCCGCTTCTTGCGGTTGAGGATGCGGCGGAGGTTTATGTGCGATGCCTGGAAGCGGACCTGCGGGATGTCGGCAACCAGGTGTTTAACGTCGGATCAGATGAACAAAATTACCAGATAGACGAAGTCGCCGAGATCATCGGTTCCACCCTGGGCGGCATCCCGATTGTCAGGGATAATTCCAACCTCGATGCCCGCGACTATCGCGTTTCTTTTGCCAAGCTCCGCAGCACCATCGGGTTCAAGCCGCAGCAGACAATTGAATCGGCCGCCCGCACCATCTATGAAAAACTGCAGTCCGGGGCGATTAAGAATCCGGCTCAGCGCATTTATTATAACCACTATTTTGATTCGGCCGAGGAATAGGTGCGCGGGCGCTGCATGGGCCGAATCCGTAAAAATGGCAATAAATGGAATTCGGGCTGCTTTTTAGGGTCTTTATAGTGTAAAATGCTCCATATGCAGCTTCTACAGTACTTCAATGGAACTTCCGATAAAGCTGCTAACGTAAATGAGTTTTTTACGGCGCCATTTGACAACATGACTCCAATACACTGCGCATGAATATTCAACCACTCACCTTGGTGAAGTATGGGCGCTGCGTGCGTATGTTGGGGTTTTAAAAGGGAGAGCAATGCCTGTACGCTTGTTTGTAGGGAATCTGCCCTATGAGACGACTGAACCGGATCTGAGAGAATTCTTCTCATCCGTAGGACCCCTCTCGAATGTGATAATTCCCGTGGACCGTGAAACGGGCAAACGAAGAGGATTCGCATTTGTCGAATTCAGCGATGCGGCTCAGGCCGCTGAAGCCAGCCGACGCTTAAACAACCAGCCGTTCAAAGGACGCAACATCACCATTAATGAAGCCCGTGCGCGGGAAAGCCGCCCCGATTCAGGATCCGGATCGCGTCCCAGTTCTTCCCTGCGACCCGCCGGGGTTGGGAGTGCGCCTCGTCCTTTTACTCCGAAGCCGTCTTTCAACAACGCGGAATACTTGCAGAACCCGTTGGATAACGGAAAGATCGGACGTTCGGAGAGACGCAGCCGCAATTTCGGCCCGGACGCCAAGCCTTCCCGTAAAAGAAAGGCGAATTACGGGTCCAAAGGCGGAGAAATGGGTTGGAAGAAGGGCCCCATTCGGGAGCGCACCTCAGGCCGAGTATACGGCGGCTTCGATGATGACGACTACTATGATGATGACGATCTAGACTATATGGCGCATCTGAAGGACTCAGATGAAGAAGACGCCGTCTAGAATCCCGCTTTAAATCATCAAAAGGCTCCAAGCCTCTGCTTTTTTCAGACTTAAAAATTGCCTATGCGGCCGCTTGGAAGGGGTGTGCCCGCTTCCGGTCGCGCGGGGAGTCCGTTTCCAAAGTGCCCCTATAAACCAGTTGAGCGAATGGCCATAATCCGTTATGCTATGCGCCGTTTCGTATACGATATGATGTTCGGGGGAGCGGATACTGCCATTATTTAAGTTTTCTAAACGCTGCGCATTCTGCATCAGGTTCATTCCACCCTCTTTATTCCAAATGGGTTGAATCATCGGATACCGGCAGCAAAAGCGGATTGCCCCGTGAATCGGACTTGTCACGGGCATGAGGAGAGTCGCATATGTCAAAAGTAATAACTGCTCAGGAAGCAGCCGCATTGATCAAGGACGGCGCCACTGTCGGCGCCAGCACGCAAGGATTATCGGGATGGGCCGAGGAAATAGCGATCGGCATTGAGGAGAGGTTCCTGGAGACCGGACACCCGAAAGATATTACCTTTGTTCACGCCTGCACCTGCGGAGACTATAAAAAGCGAGGCAGTACCCACCTGGGCCACGAAGGACTTACAAAAAGATTGATCTGCGGGCACACGCTGACGTCGCCTAACATGATCAATCTGATCGAAAACGACAAAATAGAGTGTTATTTGCTGCCGCAGGGCGTTATCTGTCAGCTTTACAGGGCCATCGCGGGAAAAAAGATCGGCGTCATCACTTCGGTCGGGCTTGGCACCTTCGTGGATCCCCGGCTGGACGGCGGCAAAATCACGTCCATCACGCATGAAGATCTCGTCAAGGTTATTGAAATCGAGGGGCAGGAGCTTCTTCTTTATAAGCCGTTTCCGATAGACGTTGCCCTTATTCGCGGAACTACGGCCGACGAAAACGGCAACCTGACCATGGAGAATGAATCAGTGATCCTGGAAGCCCTCCCGCTGGCGATGGCCGCCAAAAACAGCGGCGGCATCGTCATTGCCCAGGCGCATTACCTGGCTCAAGCCGGCGCGCTTGCACCTAAGAATGTGCGGGTCCCCGGCACTTTGGTCGACTACGTCGTGATCGCGAAACCGGAAAACCATCATCAGACACAGCAGACGTATTTCAATCCCGTTCTCGCCGGGCAATTCCGCGTGCCGCTGGGCGGAATCCCGCCCCTCCCGCTGGATGCGCGCAAGGTCATCGGCCGACGGGCGACGATGGAGCTTTCTATCGGAGATGTAATCAACCTTGGCGTCGGCATTCCTGCCGTTGTTCCAAGCGTCATTGCCGAAGAAGGCATGACCGGCAAAGTCACCACGACAACCGAGCTGGGCGTTTTCGGCGGCGTGCCGGCAATCGGGCTCGATTTCGGCGGCGCCGTGAATGCCGAGGCCATCATCGAACATGCGTCCATGTTTGATTATTACGACGGCGGCGGGCTGGATGCGACCTTCGTCGGATTGGCTCAGACCGATGCCAACGGCGATGTCAATGTAAGCCGCTTCGGCAAGAGAGTGGCCGGCCCCGGCGGTTTTATCAATATTACGCAGAACTCCAAGATGGTTGTCTTCTGCGGCATGTTCGCAATCGGCTCGGAAGAAGTCGTGGAAAACGGCAAGCTCCGCATCCTAAAGCAGGGCGGCGGCAAGAAGTTCATCCATCGTGTCGAGCAGGTCACTTTCAGCGGCGCATTTGCCGCCAAAAAAAATTACCCCGTGATCTTTGTTACGGAACGCTGCGTCTTCAGACTGGAAAAGCAGAAGCTGATCCTTACTGAGATCGCTCCGGGAGTCGACCTGGAACGCGACATTTTCAGCATGATGGATTTCAGGCCCGTAATCTCCCCCGAACTCAAGACCATGGATGAATCCATATTCCAGCCAAAATGGGGGAAGCTCGCGTCGCTGCTCAATGAAAAGGCTGCCGGCCGTCGTTAGAACTCTATCCCGGCGGCGGCAGGAATCAATGGCGCTGCCGAGACGGCAGGCCGGAATCAAAGGAGTCCCGATATGAAAATCAGCTGCTTGATAGGAAGTCCGCGCGGCAAAAGCAATAGCGCCGCTATTGCGCGCCGGTTTTTGGAAACGGCCGAAAGCCTTGGGGCCCGGACCGAAACGATTGTGTTGAACAGTCTCTCTTACCGGGGATGCCAGGCCTGCATGGCTTGCAAAACGACTTCAGAACGTTGTGTGCTCCAGGATGACCTGGCGGATGTTCTGGAATCGCTGAAGAGCGCCGATGTCGTTGTCATGGCTCTGCCCGTGTACTGCTCCGATGTTCCGGGACAATTTAAATGTTTCCTTGACCGGACATACTCGTATATGAAGCCCAATTATCTGACCGAGAGCAATCCCTCCCGTGTTCCACCGGGAAAGAAGCTTGTCTTCATCCTTACGCAGGGGGCGCCCGCGGAAAATTTGTTTGCCGATATCCCGCAGCGATACCTGGCCTTTCTGAAACGTTCCATGGGATTCGGTGAGACCTTTTTGATACGGGGTGTCGGTGTCGGCGGGGGCGGGGCCGTCGGAGTTCCGGAACAGTACCTGCAGCAGGCCGAAGAGGCCGCCCGTTCTATAATGAAGGCTTAGGGCCGGCTGCAGCGCTGCGGGTTGCATAATCCCCGGCAGTCGCTAATGAAGCGCCGGGGAATTTTTTCTCGCAGCGATTTCATCCTGCATTCTCAGCACATCGGTTTCTTTGATTTTGTACCCGAAGTACAGTGTTGCCGCCGCGAGCGCATAGGCGGCCGCCGGCCCCAGCGTCATGATGGAGCGGATGCCTTCCGTTACCTGGGGCGTGGGCGTTGCGTTTGCCGCAAAACCAATTGCCATTAACCCCAGGGTTACCACGGCGCTTCGTATCAGGACGCCCACCTTGATGGACAGGTCCATCAAGGCCATCTTAAATGCGCGGATGCTTTTGCCTGTTTTTCATTCCCCACAAACGACCTTGTCGGCAAACAGGGCTGTGATTAACCCGACTTTGACAACTGGGGGGGTAGGGTTCCGGTAAGTTATTGAA
>CAZLHW010000188.1:0-7447 GCA_964559085.1 uncultured Acidobacteriota bacterium
CGAGAGGAAAGAGGCCCGGTAAAGGATCGCGATGTGAGCGTCCGGATTTTCCCGCAGGATCCTTTTTATTTGCGATGCGACCCAGCTTGCTTCCTGCCGGGCCGATTTTTCGCAGTGACACGTAATCACGTCGCCGCTGCCGTTTTCGGTCCAGAGCGTTTTTCCCTTGCGTTCGGTATTGTTTTCGACGACGGCTCCGGCCGCCCGCAGAATATTCTGCGTGGACCGGTAGTTCTGTTCCAGTTTGATGACTTTTGCGCCCGGAAAATCCTTCTCGAACTTGAGGATGTTCTGGATATCGGCTCCCCGGAACTTGTAAATGGACTGATCTTCATCCCCGACCACGAAAAGATTGTTATGAACCGATGTGAGCAGCCGGAGCAGTTCGTATTGCGGGCGGTTGGTGTCCTGGTACTCATCTACCAGGATGTAGCTGTACCAGTCTCCATAATATTTTCTCAACTCGGGTGCTTTGCCGAGCAACTCCACGGATTTCAGAAGCAAGTCGTCGAAATCCAGGGCATTGGATTTTTGTAGGCGTTCATTATAGCGGGTGTAGATGCGCTGTATTGCGTCGGCTTTTTCGGACGCGAATCGCGCGGCATACTGTTCCGGGGCTATTCCATGATTCTTGGCGTAGCTGATCCGGCTGAGAGCTTCACGCGGTGGGATTTCCATTCCCGGATGGTTGATTTCCTCAAGGATCTGCTTCACCAGACGTTTCTGGTCGTCCGTGTCGTATATGGAAAAATCGCGCTTATAGCCGAGATGGTGAATCTCTCTTCGCAGCAGACGCACACAAAAAGAGTGAAATGTTGAAATCAGCGGTTCCGCGCTGCGTGAAAGCCCTACGATTTTTTGAACGCGTTCTCGCATTTCTTTTGCGGCCTTATTGGTGAAAGTGACCGCCAGAATGTTTTCCGGGCGAGCCGCCGCATTCCGGATGAGATAAGCGATTCTGTGCGCGATGACGCGTGTTTTGCCGCTGCCGGCGCCTGCCAGCACAAGGGCCGGTCCCCGTCCGTGTTCGACAGCCAGACGCTGCTGGGGATTCAATCCTGCCAAAATATCCATAATCAATAAACCGCCCAAAATCGAAAATTATGGAGAGCTTAAACCCGCCTCAGGGATTCTACACGACCCAGGGCGAATGTGAAATCCACGATAGTATTTCCGCGCGATTCGCCATTTGCCGTCATTCATCGCTTGACAGAGATGATCAAAAAAGGCTAGTGATTATATGCACTCTCTAGTCTTCTCCGTAGAAATCGAAAAAATGTCCGGGGCATTTCTGCCCGAATGAAGGTATCTGCAAACAGGCTCTACGATCTTCAAGGAGACACCTATGGGACTCGATTGGATGCCGCGAGAACACGGGAAAAAGGATCACGGGAGATTCGGCACGGAACATTGGGGGACGGAGGCTCCCTGTGTCGTGTACGAAAAGAGGCCTTTGAAAGATCCTAAGGGGAATGTTGTGCCGGGACTGTTCGTGTCCTGGATCCGGTTGAACAATCCCGCTCAATATAATTCCTATACAACAGAGATGGTCAAGGGCGTTATTGCGGGATTTGAAAACTCTTCGGTGGACCGCGAGGTCGTTGCTACGGTTTTTACGGGAACCGGAGCCAACGCCTTCTGCACGGGGGGCAATACCAAAGAGTACTCGGAGTATTACAGCAAGCGGCCTGAGGAGTACGGCGCTTACATGGAACTGTTCAACAACATGGTGGATTCCATCTTGATGTGCAAGAAGCCCGTCATCTGCCGCGTCAACGGAATGCGGGTCGCCGGCGGCCAGGAAATCGGCCTGGCTTGCGATATCGCGATCGCGTCCGATCTGGCGGTGTTTGGACAGGCGGGACCGCGGCACGGCTCCGCTCCGGTCGGGGGCGCCTCGGATTTCCTGCCCTGGGTTCTGACCGCTGAGGATGCAATGTGGAACTGCATCAGTTGCGAAATGTGGAGCGCGTACAAGATGAAGGCGAAAAACCTCGTTTCCAGAGTCGTCCCTGTTCTGAAGGATGAAAAAGGGAATTGGGTGCGCAACCCGCAGGTTATCACCGATGTCTATGTGCAAAACGGAGAAATCGTCTACGGCGAGTTTAAAACCGGCGAGGAGTTCAAGAACGCGCGGGCATGGGTCAATGAAAAGATCAAGAACAATGATTATGACTTCACTCTCCTGGATGCGGAGGTCGACCGGGTCGTGTGGACTTTTGCAAACCTCTTCCCCGGCTGCCTGATGATGTCGATTGATGGCATCCGGAACAAAAAGAAATTCTTCTGGGATCAGATGAAGAATCCGAATCGCCACTGGCTCGCCGCGAACATGATGGGCGAAGCCTTCCTGGGCTTTGGAGCCTTTAACACAAAGAAAATTACCAGCGTCGATACAATCGACTTTATCAAATACCGGCAGCTTGTGGCCGAGGGCGCCCTCGTGGATGAAGCCTTCATGGAACAGGTCCTCGGCAAGCCCAAATAGCACTGGGTAGCCGGCTGCAGGCTGACTGCGCCCGGCGGTCGGCTTTTAAATCGATTCCATATTTGTAAACAAGGAGTGGTCATGGCTGTTACTGCTGAAGCCTATGTTCTGGAGTCACCAAAGACTCCCTTGATTCGCCGGCCCTTGCAGATACCCGATCCCGGTCCTGCGGAAGCCATTGTGGAAGTAATCGCCTGCGGCCTTTGTCACACAGACCTGGGCTATGCCGATGGTTCAGTTCCGACAAAAAAGGGGACGCCCATCGTGCTCGGGCATGAGGGTGTAGGCCGCGTGATTGAGGCAGGGAAAGAATACGCGTCTCTTGTCGGAAGCACCGTCCTTGTTCCGGCAGTGCTTCCCTGCGGAGACTGCGCTTTTTGCCTCGCCGGAAGAGGAAATGCCTGCCCGAACCAGAAAATGCCGGGCAATGATATTGACGGAGCGTTTGCAACGCACTTTCTTGTGCCTGCACGGCCTTTAATCAAGATTGGCGATTCTTCGAACGTGCCGGCGCTTTCTGTTGTGGCGGATGCGGTCTCCACCGCATACCAGGCGGTTCTGCGCGCCCAGGTATCGGAGGGGGATGCCGTTGTCGTTGTCGGCGCCGGGGGCGTCGGGAGCTTCGTTGTCCAGATTGCCAATGCGCTGGGCGCTCGCGTGGCGGCCTGCGATATCATTCCCGAGCGCCTCAAATTGATTGCCGATTATGGCGCCTCGGAGACCATCAACCTCACCAACCTGGATCCCAAGGACCTTCGCAAGCAGGTCCGTGCATTTGCCAAGGGCACCCCTACCCTGAAATTGAAAATCTTCGAGTGCAGCGGAAGCGCGCCGGGTCAAGTCACGGCTTATGGTTTGTTGGAGCGCGGTGCAACGATGGTACAGGTGGGATACACGCCCAATAAGATTGATCTGAGACTTTCGAATCTCATGGCTTTTGATGCCACGCTCCACGGCACATGGGGATGCCCGCCCGAGGTGTATCCGGGTGTTTTGCGGTTGATTGAAGAAGAGAAGGTCAAACTGGCCCCCTTTGTCGCCTACGGGCCGATGTCGAAGGTTAATGACTATCTGGCGGATATGGCCGCGCACAAGCTTGAGAAAAGGATGGTGATGGATCCCCGCACATAAAAAGGCTTCCCGTTTTGAGTTTCCCGTTTCCGGTTGGAGGGAAACGGGAAACTCAAGGAAAGGAGATTGCATGGCTGCAGAAACCGGTGAACCGATTGTGAAAGTGACTCTACTCGAAGAGGGGACGCTCCTTCGCCTGGTGCTCAACAGGCCCAAGGGTAATGTTCTTACGCTCGAAATGATGAAAGCGCTCTCCGATGCACTTGCAGCGCATATTGAGAATCCGCATTTGCGCATGGTTTTCATTCGCGGCGCCGGGAACCATTTTTCATTCGGCGCCTCCGTGGAAGAGCATCAAAAAGAGCAGGCTCCGTCGATGCTGGCCGGCTTTCATGCGATGATCCGCCAGGTTGCCGCCTATCCGGTGCCGATCGCAGCGCTGGTGGAAGGATCCTGCCTCGGCGGCGCTTTCGAACTGATTCTTGTCTGTCATTTCGTCTTTGCTGCGCCGAGCGCCGTGCTGGGTTGCCCGGAGGTTAAGCTCGGAGTGTTTCCTCCGGTGCTTGCCGCCATCGGATCCCATCGGCTGGGAGGCCCGCTTGCAGAAAGACTTGTTATAACGGGCGCAAGCATAGATGCGGCCGCAGCGGAAAAGGCCGGGCTGGTATCGGCGATTTTCAGCAGCCCCAACCCTGAAGAGGAATTGTTGGAGTGGTATCGCAAGAACCTACTTCCGCTATCAGCCTTTGCTATTCGCCAGGGAGTCCGCGTGACGCGCATCGGTTCCGGGTTGATTGCGGCGCTGGAAGAGCCTTTAGCGAGGATAGAGCGCCAATATATTGACGAAGTGCTCGCCAGTTTCGACGGAAACGAAGGGATTGCGGCCTTTATCGAACGCCGCAAGCCCGTCTGGAAGGACGCCTAGTCGCCTGGGACAGAAGATCTTTGGGTGTTTCTTTGAGTTTTTCCTTGCGCGCTTTGTGTCCTGGCGGTTATGCCGAAATAGCCGCTAAGACGCAACGTTCGCGAAGAATTGCAACCAACAGGCGCCGGCACTTCAATCGTTGCTGTGCACCCTGCGCGCCCATTGCGGTCATGCACCGCAAGAATTTTATTGACAGCAAAAGTTTCGATCGACTACCGTAATGGTAACCAATATCGGTAGCCGATAAACATGAGAATGGCGTTTAAGGCCCAGGCGTAGAAAGTCCTCCAGTCTTTTGGCATAGGGTGCTTTTCAGCATGGGTGAATGAAGATCCGACAAATCTTTCTGAATCCCCGGCCTTCAGCGCGATGGATTGGCGGTTTGGCCCTCAACCCCAATACCCGGAGGGAGAAACAATGGAACTAGAAGGAAAGACAGCAATTGTAACGGGTGCAAGTCTGGGCATCGGCAGCGCCTGCGCGCTGGATCTTGCCAGAAACGGTGCAAATGTTGCCATCAACTATCGCAAACATGACACGGAGGCAAAAGCTATCTGCGATCAGATCGTGGCGATGGGAAGGCGTGCGCTGGCCGTGCGGGCCGACGTTGCCAGCTTTCCGGATGCGCAGTCCATGGTGGATGCGGTCTTAAAGGAATTCGGCCGCATCGATATTCTTGTTAACAACGCCGGCGTGAACCGCGACGCCGTAATCTGGAAAATGACGGAGCAGCAATGGGATGAAGCTCTCAATATAAATCTTAAAGGGTATTTCAACTACATCCGCGCAGTGGCTCCGCTATTCAAGGAGCAGGGGAGTGGGAAAATCGTCAACATTACGTCGATTAACGGCATGCGGGGCAAATTCGGCCAGGCAAATTATGCGGCGGCGAAGGCCGGCATTATTGGACTGACCAAAACGGTGGCACGGGAACTTGCAAAATCGAATGTCAACTGCAATGCGGTTGCACCCGGATTGATCGAAACAGATATGGTGAAGCAGGCGCCGGAGGATGTCCGGCAGAAGGCAATGGCGGAAATCGTCCTGGGAAGGATGGGGCGGCCGGAAGAGGTCGCCTGGGTAGTGACGTTCCTGTGTACGGAAAAAGCCCGCCATGTAACGGGCGAAGTCATCAAAGTCGATGGCGGCCAATATATCTGATCGGCCTGCAAACGCTGCAGCCGCGCAACCTTTTTGGATGGCAGCAGCATGCAATTGCATCACACCACATTAGGACGCAGGGGATTAAGACAGGGGGCGTAATCCATGGGCAGAGTGGCAATTATCGGTGTCGGCCAGACCGCGTTTGTTCGAGGATACCCCGGATCGATCCGGGAACTGGCTTTTGAGGGTTTTAAGGATTGTATGCTGGATGCTCAGGTGTCCGTGAAAGACATCGATGCCTCGATCGTCTGTTCCGCGCCTGAATATGACAAGCAGCGTTCGCCTGCCGGGGTATTTGCGGAATATTTGGGGCTCACGCCGCAACCGACCTTTTATGTGGAAAGCCTTTGTTCTTCGAGCACGACGGGGGTGAAGCTTGCTTATGCGCTGATCCAGTCGGGGCTTCACGACACGGTTGCCGTCATAGGTTTTCAGAAAATGTCGGAAATATCATCGGCCGAATCCCAGGAGAGAATGGGCCGCGGAACAGACGTTCAGTGGGAAAGCCCCTTCGGAACAATGATGCCTGCCTACTACGCGATGTTTGCCCGGGGGCACATGGAAAAATACGGTACGACGCTCGAAGACTTGGCCCTTATCCGGGTGAAGGCATCAACGTATGGCCAGATCAATGACAAAGCGGTCTACCGGAAGGCGGTCACGCTTGACATGTTTACGGATCCCCAAAATCCCATGTCCGGCCCGGTGGCCAGCCCGCTGCGCGTCGGAGACTGCTGTGCGAATGCCGACGGCTGCTCCTGCCTTATCCTTGCCGGCGAAGAAAAGGCGAAAGCACTCAGCAAAAAACCTGTTTGGATACTGGGAATCGGTGCCGCATCCGCGCCGGTTAATATGACCGGAAGAAATAATTTCGCAGGGCTGGAGGCCGCCGAAATCGCCGGAAAACAGGCCTATAAAATGGCTGGAATAACGCCCAGGAACGTTCACGTTGCCGAAGTGCATGATTGCTTCACAATTGCGGAAATGATGGCGTACGAGGCCTTGGGCTTTGCAAAGCCCGGGGAGGGCAAAGACCTTATCCGGAGCAGGGAGACGTACAAGGAAGGCAGTATTCCGGTCAATGTCGACGGCGGGCTCTTATCCAAAGGCCACCCGATCGGCGCGACGGGCGGCTCGCAGGTGCGAACCATTGTGCTTCAGCTCAGAGGAGAGATGGGAGAGATGCAGGTCAAGAACCCCGAAATCGGGCTGGTTCATAATATCGGCGGCGTCGGCCTGTATGCCAATGTACTCATTCTGGGGAGATCCTGACATGGCGAAAAAAGAGGTTGACGATCGGTTCAAAAAATTCGGGACTGTCAGCTTCACAGCTATCACGAAGACGAACGATTTTGTCGGTTATTTGGAACAAGGGAGTATAATGGGAACCCGTTGCAAAAAATGCGGCATCTATTTTTTCCCTCCCAGAGCCGATTGCTATCAATGCCTCTCCAGCGATATGGACTGGTTTGAAGTGAGCGGCGCCGGCAAGCTCGTGGCCTACAGCAAGCTTCAATTCGGCCCGATGGGCTTCGAAGCCGACCTCCCCTACAGTATCGCCGTGCTTGACTACGGGAACTATAAGGTCTTCGGCCGTATCGCCAAAGATCTTGCTGAAGAGGAAATCAAGATGGGCATGGAGATGAGAGCGGTAGTCAACAGGCTGCCAAATGACCAGCTGAATTACGTTTTTGAGAAGGCTTGATGAGCGCATGGGGAGCTTGTCCCCATCTTCTTCAGCGGGAATTTCCATGGAAGGTTTGCTGAGCGGCGTTCGCGTACTGGATCTCTCACGGGTG
>CAZLHW010000189.1:0-1955 GCA_964559085.1 uncultured Acidobacteriota bacterium
AATTGCTCCCACTGGGCGGCGCCGGATTCAAACTCGACCGCGGCGAAGAACAAATACCCGATGGCGGTCCATTCAAACGCTTTGACGGAAAATCGATCCGCGAAAACCGCAATCCCTACGTCGCCATGTTCGCCGAGGCTGTCGCGGAAGTGATTCGGAAACATCGCGGCGACGATTTCGTGGCGATGGCGCGCGGCGCTTATACCGGCAGCTCTCCCCACGCGGTTTTCTGGGGCGGCGATATCGGCGGCACACAATGGGGTCTGCGCGCATCGATCATTGCCGTGCAGCGCGCGGCCGTCATGGGATATCCCAACTGGGGCTCCGACACCTGCGGTTACAACGAGCAGACGCTCGATCCGGATATGTGCGCCCGCTGGCTGGAGTTCAGCTGCTTCACTCCGATCATGGAAGTCGGTCCGACGCGCAACGTTGCCTTCTGGAACCTGCCGCGCGAGCCGAAATACGATGCCGATCTGATCGCCGTATGGCGCCTCTACGCCCGGCTGCATAACCGCCTCGCAGATTACAGCTATGCACAGGCGCAGGAGGCTGCACGCACCGGCCTGCCCATCGTGCGCCCGTTGTTTCTTGCCGATCCCAAGGCTCCGGCGGCCTGGGCCAACTGGTGGTCCTATCTTTACGGCCCGGATCTTCTGGTATCGCCTGTATGGGAAAAAGACAAGCGCATCCAGGAGGTTTACCTGCCGGCAGGGTCCGGCTGGCGCAGCGCCTGGCAGCCGCATAAGGTCTACAAGGGCGGGCAAACCATTAAGGTTAAAGCCGATCTTCACCAGGTGCCGGTTTTTATCCGCGAAGGCTCCGGCATGGATCTCGGCGATCTCAATAAGGAATGGCGGGAATCCGTCACGATCGCGGCCCAAAAGCCGGATCTGAAATCGCTCGAGTCCGAAGTAAACGCCTGGTTTAATAAATGATTCGAGATTCGGAATTCGAGATTAAAAAACATCATTGTGGATTGTTTCCAATCCCGAATCCTCGTTGGAATGCTGGCCTGAAAGGCGGTCAGATAGATAGCTCCGGGCGCAGCCCGGAGATTCGAGAAACGAGAAATGAGAGCCCTGAAGGGGCGGCGCAGCCCCCGCCCTGAGCCGGCCTGCTCCGCGCTTCCAGCGCTGCTTTTCAATCTCGAATCTCAAATCTCGAATCTCGAATCTCAAATTCAGGTTAGCGCTGAATGCGGGCGGATCCGCCTTGCGCGAAAGCGCGCACCTGCTCCACGGTTGCCATCGTCGTGTCGCCCGGGAACGTCGTCAGCAACGCGCCGTGGGCCCATCCCAGCTTAACCGCCTGCTCCATGCCTTCTCCCGCCAGCAGTCCATAAATAAAGCCGCTTGCAAAGCCGTCGCCGCCGCCGACGCGATCATAAATATCCAGCTCGCATGTCGGCGAAACGAAGGTTTGTCCGTTCATCCAGGCGACGGCGCCCCAGCTGTGCCTGTTCGTGGAATGGACTTCCCGCAGCGTGGTCGCAACCGCCTTGATCTGCGGATGTTTTTTCACCACGCCGTCGATCATGG
The DNA here is from genome assembly GCA_964559085.1 of uncultured Acidobacteriota bacterium. GTDB lineage: Bacteria > Acidobacteriota > UBA6911 > UBA6911 > UBA6911 > UBA6911. Next base: position 1,542 of record CAZLHW010000189.1, read on the forward strand.
CGAAGAAAGCGCTTGGGTCGAGCTTTGATTTCGCGCCCACTTCAGGCCCCGGAATGCCGAGCCCCTTCTGCAGGTCTTCCTCATTGCCGATCAGCACGTCAACGTTTTCAACGATTCGATCGACCACTTCAACCGCCTTGGTCTGGCCGCCCCAGATGCTCCAGAGTTTTTCGCGGAAATTCAAATCGAAGCTGGTAACGGCTCCGGCCTGCTTTGCCGCTTTCATGCCCTCCGCGATCAGGGCTCCCGTGGTCTCAGACAAAGAAGCGAAGATGCCGCCGCTGTGGAACCAGCGGACGCCTCCGGCGAACAGGGCGTTCCAGTCAAAATCGCCGGGCTTCAGCATCGCGGCGGCTTCGTTCGACCGGTTGTAGAAAACAACGGGGGCGCGCACGCCATAGCCGCGGTCGCTGT
>CAZLHW010000189.1:1965-6636 GCA_964559085.1 uncultured Acidobacteriota bacterium
GGGTCCGTTGACGCCGTTATGCGCGAAACGTTTATAGAAAGGCTTCACTCCCATAGCCCGAACGCGTTCTGCAATCAAATCCCCTATCGGATAATCCACAAGAGCCGTGGCGATCGCCGTGTTCAGCCGGAAGCAGTCGGCGAGATTGGCCGCCACGTTGAATTCGCCGCCGCTGACATGAATCCGGCAACTGGTTGCCTTGCGAAAGGGGATGACCCCGGGATCGAGACGATGCACCAAAGCTCCGAGTGAAATCAGATCAAACGCGCCTTCTGCAGGAATTTTCAGATCATTGCTCATTATAGGCTCCTTATTACACCGTGTAGGATGACGAGGCGGTGTCGCCGCCGCGGCCGGTCGAGTTGGTGTGGAAGACTTCGCCCCGAGGTCTGTCGATGCGTTCATACTGATGGGCGCCGAAATAATCCCGCTGCGCCTGGAGCAGGTTGGCCGGCAGGCGCCCGTTGCGGAACCCGTCGTAATAACTCAACGCGGTCGACATGGCCGGCATCCAGACTCCATGAAGCATCGCCGTCGATACGACCCGGCGCCACGCATTTTGACATCTCTCGATCTTTTTCATAAAGAAGGGATCCAGAAGCAGGTTGGATAATGCGGGATTCCTGTCAAATGCCTCCTTGATCTTGCCGAGAAAGACCGAGCGAATGATGCAGCCGCCGCGCCAGAGAAGGGCGATGCTTCCATAGTTCAGATTCCATTTGTACTCTTTCGCCGCCTCTTTCAGCAAAACGAACCCCTGCGTGTAGGAAATGATCTTTGACGCGTACAACGCCTTTTCGAGGTCCTTCAGAAAAGCGGCTTTGCTGCGTTTAAACTTGCGCTGCGGCGCTTTCAGAACCTGGGAGGCCTCCAGGCGCTCTTCCTTCATGGCCGACAGGCATCGGGCGAATACTGCCTCGCTGATCAGGGTGAGCGGGATCCCAAGATCCAAAGAGACGACGCTCGTCCATTTGCCCGTCCCCTTCTGCCCGGCAGTGTCGAGGATTTTCTCGACCAGAGGGAGTCCGTCCGCATCTTTGTATGCAAAAATGTCGCGCGTGATTTCGATCAGGTAGCTGTTCAGATCTCCGGTATTCCAATTGCCGAATACTTCGTGCATTTCGTCCGCCGACATTCCGAGGAGCTCTTTCATGACCTGGTAAGCTTCGCAGATGAGCTGCATGTCGCCGTATTCGATGCCGTTGTGCACCATCTTTACAAAATGTCCGGCGCCGTTCTCTCCGACCCAGTCGCAGCACGGCGTGCCGTCCGATACCCGGGCCGCGATCGCCTGGAGAATCGGTTTGACGTGAGGCCATGCTTCCGGCGAACCGCCCGGCATGATGGAAGGGCCGCGCAGCGCGCCCTCTTCTCCGCCGGAGACGCCGGTGCCGATAAAGAGGATTCCCTTCGATTCCAGATACCGCGTCCTTCGGATTGTATCGGGGAAGTGGGAATTGCCGCCGTCGATCAGAATGTCGCCTTTCTCAATAAGCGGAAGCAGTTGCTCGATCAGTTCATCGACCGGCTTGCCGGCTTTCACCATCCTCATAATGCGGCGCGGCGCGGCGAGGGATTTCACGAAATCTTCGATCGTGTTCGATCCGATGAAATTTTTGCCCTGCCCGCGGCCGTTGATGAAGCGGTCCACAACGCCTTCTTCCACGCCGGGAACCGTTCGGTTATAGACCGCGACGGTAAAGCCCTTGCTTTCCATGTTGAGTGCAAGGTTCTCGCCCATTACGGCCAGCCCGATCATGCCAATATCCGCTTTCTCTTTCATGCTTCCTCTCCATGAATGAACCACGGATTCTCGCGGATATGAATTACCCATCCGTGAAGATCCGCGAAAATCTGCGGCTAAAATCTATCCCTGCAGGCCCAGAGACCGAGACCGGGATTTGATATGAAAAAGATCTCTTCTCCATCCGCCAGCATATTCCGTCCGTCCACAAGCTTTCCGGGATCGTAGCGCCTCATTGTTTCGTGAAGATCCCCGCAGCGGAAATGCACCCCCTCGATTTCTTCACGCGTTAAAATGCCCGGGCAATACGTTACGTTAAAGCGCCCCTCGGTGGACCCGTGGATAAGGTGTGCCGCGGTACCCAGGCTTTGCCGCAGGTCTTCATTTTCGCGCACCTGCTCCAGCACGCGCGGCGTGCCGGCATAGCCATACTTTCGGATCAATCGGTCGATGCGATCATCTTCTCCAAAACGGGCAAGCCCCGGCGCCAGAACGATAAGGTCCGCCCCATCCGCCAGCGCCATGCGCGTGCGGTAGATGCTTTTATTTCCCAGCCATGTGCTCTTGAATTCCGAAGGGTCGAGATACACAACGACTTTTTTTAACGGCGCATCCACAAGTTGAATGTTGACCCCAAGCGCCAGCGAGGCCGCGCGCCGGAAGCATTCCATGTCGTTGCCGATGTAAAGTCCGCGGATTGCCGGCTTCCCATCCGGTTTTTTCCCTACAACCGTGAGGACATAAACAATCGGCAGATGCCGGGAAAAATGCGCGGAGGCGTAGTTGAGCACTCTACGCACGGGGGTGTCCACACGGCCCATCATGCGTTCCATCCCATAGACCGCGCCAAGGAAATGGGTTTTGTTGATTCCTTCGGCTCCGCCGGCGCCTACAAAGATGTTTTTATTGTATCCGGCCATTCCGATCACTTCGTGCGGCACGACCTGACCGATCGAAAGGATCAGATCATGGCCGCCGCCGGCAAGCAGTGAGTCGACCTGGATCGGAATGCTGTAATCGATCGTTCCCTCGGAAACTTCCTTCACAAATGAGGCGGGTACTTCACCCAGCGTCGCCAGTCCGTTCCTCCAGTCGTGAACGCGGAACAGGTTTCGAGGCACGTTGCCGAACATCGGATGACTTTCTTCGTCCGTCATCGGGAGGTGCGTGCCGAGAGCGGGCAAGATCTCGGTCAGGCGGCTCCCGAAATAATTCCAAACCATTTCTGTAATAAGTCCCGCCTGCGAATGATAGCGCGTGAAATCAGGGGGAACGGCCAGCACGCGTTTTTTTGCACCCAGCTGGTCGAGGGCGGTATAAAGAGCCTGTCGGACTTCATCGGGAGAAAACTCTTTGTCTGCCGCGCCGTGACTGAAGAAAATCATACGGGTCTAAACTCCGGAAAAGGCCGAAAAGCCGCCGTCGATGGGGAGCACAACGCCCGTGACGAATTGCGACATGGGAGAAAGCAGCCACAGCATGGCGCCAAAGAGGTCCTCGGGATTTCCAAACCGGCGCATCGGCGTATGCGCGAGTATCTGTTCGCCGCGCGCCGTCAGAGCGCCCGTTTCCTTGTCTGTCAGCAGGTATCGATTCTGTTCCGTGAGGAAAAAGCCGGGCGCGATGGCGTTGACGCGGATTTTGGGAGAAAACTCCTGCGCCATGTAAACCGCCAGCCATTGCGTAAAATTCGAAACGGCCGCCTTCGCCGCGGAATACGCAGGGATGCGCGTCAGGGGACGAAAGGCGTTCATCGAAGATAGGTTCAGAATTACGCCTTCCTTCTGCTGCGCCATGATCTTTCCAAAAACCTGGCTGGGAATAATGGTTCCCAGCAGATTGAGATCTGAAACGAATCGAAGCCCGCTCTCCGGCAGATCAAAAAAAGACTGCGCGGCGCTCGTAGTGGCTTCCGGACTGTTGCCGCCGGCCGCGTTGATAAGGCAATCGATCCTCTTCCATTCCCCGAGAATCTTATCCGCGGCGGATTCCATGGATTCTTTCCGAAGCACATCCCCCTGGAGCACCATGGAGCGGCCCTTCGAGAGATTGACCTGCGGCATAAACCTCTCTGCCGGGGCGGGCGCGCGATCAATGATGGCGACGCTTGCGTTGCAGCCGACCAGGGCGCAGGCCATCTCCCCTCCAAGGACTCCGGCGCCTCCGGTAATGACAACCACGCGATTGCTGAAATCGTATTGCCTGTAGAGCGTATCCAGATTCATCGCATCTTTCCTTTCACGATCCCATAAAGAGCGGGACGATGTGCTTGTCATACAGGTTGCTCGTGACATTCTCCTCGATGACGGAACGGGCTTCGCGGACTCTCTCGGCGAATCGGGGCCCCTTTTCGGCCGCCACTTTGAATCCCACATGAAGCAGCTGGCGCAGGTGCAGATTGCACTTGCGGCTTTCCATATCGTGGCGCAGCGCGGCAACAAATTCCTCCGCGCTCCAGGCTGCTACCTGCGCGGGCGTCGGAAGCCGCTCTCTGTCGATGTTGATCACGGCGCGATAAGGTTTGCAGAGGTCCTCGCACCGCCGATAGGACTCGATGTAAATCTCCTTTGCAAAGTCCAGACCGCCGGCCCCGCAGGCCGCGATTCCGGCAAGCTCTTCGAGCCAGGTGGTTCCGGCGGTTTTTAGATGAAGGCCGGTCCCCATGCTCCGGATCGCGCGATGCATGATGGGATAAAGGGAGAACTTGTCGCTGCCGGTATGAATGCTCAACTTCAGTCCGCTGGGAAGGTTGAATAGCTTTTTGGAGAATTCCATAACCGCCAGGTCGTCCTGAAATTCCCGCGCAAAGCGCCGGAGATCGCCCACATAATCGCTCCCCTTGAGGAAAGAGCCGGTGAACTTCGGCGCAAGGGTCTGGACGGGAATCTTCTCCAGGCTGATGGCGGCGAGCAGCAGCAGCAATTCGC
>CAZLHW010000189.1:6677-7340 GCA_964559085.1 uncultured Acidobacteriota bacterium
TTTCGGTAAACCTTGCCGGCTTCGCAAACCGCATGGAGATATTTCTGCGAAAAGTCTGCAAGCACCGCGTCCGTAATGTCAAGCGGGTTCTGTATTCCCGGGATCGTCAGCGATCCTTTATAGGGAGCCATGGCGGATATAAAAGATGCCGCCGCGGAATCGCTTGTCGGTTTGCCGATGAAGTCGGCAACATCGATTGTGAAAAAATTGCTGAACGGGAGGAATCCGTCGACATTGGCCAGGCCGATGTGGTCGGCATCCACGTAATACGGATTCTTCCAGCCGCAAGCCTTTACCGCTTCATCCGCGGCCTTCTTCTGGTGTTCCGGAACCGTGCCGGCGATCAGGTGCTCCCGGTGAGATTTATTCCAGACCGGCGCAATGGCAACGCCCCCTTCGGCAGCCTTCTGCACGGCCCGCAGCTGGGCGGCCCCCTGACGGCCAAACCTGTCTCCTATGCCGAGCGAATATTTTTCAAGTTCCATAGCGTTCCTTTGGGACCTTTGCTCCAAGGTGAGCTGTTAGTTTAACTCCAAAATCGGGGACGTCCACCCGTTTCCTCATTACGCTCGCAATCGGCAGCGCGTCGATACCGATGCGTTCCGCACATCTTGTTTCGTCCCTGCCGGGCATGCGCGTAAAGCTAAGGAAAGCGCCCGCGCT